>JAEOSD010000073.1 GCA_016840545.1 Promethearchaeota archaeon | reverse complement strand
AGTAATCCAATTATATTGAAAATTTGTACATAGTTGTTAGCTTTCGCTCTTTGTTCTAAATCTACGAACATTTCTGGGAATAGAGAGGTTTGATTTAAACTATACATTGTATAGAAGAAATCAAAGATATTAATGATAATCATAAAATATATTATTTCAATTGTAATTGACCCAGGTGGAGGTGTCCACACTAATATCACAAGAGCGGTTAATGCTATTAAGCCAATAATTATCCATGGTTTTCTTCGACCCCATTTAGAAATTGTACGATCTGACCACGCTCCTAGAATCGGGTCATTAATCGCATTCCAAATTGTCCAAATAATAAACCCAAATGTAACCCATTCGAGTGGTAATTGTTTTACAGCAAAATAAAAATTAAAAATATAGAATGTAAACATCTGATAGGACATTGTGTCAGCAATCCCAGCAAAACTATAGAAGATCGTTCTTTTTGTCGATATAATTTCCCTTGAGCTAGATTTTTCTTCACTCATTTTTATTTTCAATTTTTAATTTAATTTTTGTTATTTTATTTTCGATTTTGATATTTTTATAGTTTTATTGATTTTAAAAATTAGAATTAGAAATTAATTTATTTAGATTTAGAACTTAAAGCATTGCAACACTATGTTTAGGTTTTTAAGAATGAAAGAGGGTATTTTCCAAATTCTTTCGTTGCTTCAACCATCCAGCGTAAGTTTGGGGCTTTCACAGCCGGATGCATATTTGCGGCACTCACAATAAAACCCCCTCCGGGCCCAGCTGTTTTAATAGCATATTTAACAGCATCATAAACTTCCTGTTTAGTTCCATAGGTTAAGACATGTGCAACATCTATGTTACCCAATAAGCATAATTTATCTCCTACTTTTTTTTTAACTAAAGCTAAATCAACATTGGCAGTAGGTTCAAGGCTGTGTAGTCCATCAAATCCGCAATCAATTATAAAATCTAAAAGGGGAGTAATCTGTCCATCCGTATGGAGAATTATTTTTCCTCCTCGCTCATGAACAGTATCAGTTATTATCTTATATGCTGGTAAAAGTAGTTCATTAAACTTTTTTGGACTCATCATCGGGCCTGTATGGTATGCTAAGTCTCCTGACTCAACAAAGACTTCTGCACCTGCTTCCATATAGCTTTTATAGCATTCTTTGGTAAATTCGGCCACAACTTCATGAACTTCTTTAATAAATCTTGGATTTTTATGAAGCATTCTTGAATAGTACGTCATACCCATACCTTGAGAGGCGCTTTCGAATACACCAGCTAAATCATTTGTTACAATAACATATATTTTATCTTTATGCTTCTTATTTATTCGGCGATAAAATTTCTTCACTATTTTAGTATATTTCTCTGTCATTGGGCCTTGAATGTTTTCTTTAGTTTCTTTCCATTTCTCAAGTGAATTCATAGTACCATATAAATAATAAGGATTAAAATTACCCTCATTATTTTTTGCTTCCCAAATACGTCCAAATATGTCTTTCATAAGATCTCTTTTATCATCAGGAACATCAACAAATTCTAAGGGAATTATACCGATTTGCATACAATCAAGTCCAATTTTTATCGCAGCTTCAACACACCGAGAAAAAACAGATGTTTCTACACTTTCAAGTAAATTGGACATTTCTTCCCTCCAATTCTCGGGATTTTCGCGCTTTATTTGTTCTAATGTATCAAAATCTGATATTTGAGGTTTCCCAAGAATATTATCAACATTATTCGCATCAATATATATCGTATGACTTGGTACACGATCTGGTTCTTCTAAATTTAGAGTCGCAAGAACTCTTTCTCTACATTCCATGATTTATTCTTTTTATTTTATTAATTTTAAAGCTTTAAACAATATAAAAGGGTTTTTAATTATGAAGTAAAATAAAAACTTTAATACTATTGGATTTTTAATAATTTCAATTAACATTTTTGTTGGAAAATCCATATCACCATATACAGAAATTAAATTTTCTATATGATGTGTCTTAATTACTTTAAAAAAAGTTTCAAAATCTTCATTAGAAAACCTCTCTAAAATAAGCCGAATTAAGTAATGCGTCTTTAATTCTTTACCTATTGAAAATTGGCAAGATTTTTCATACTTTTTCTTAATAAAACTTTTTGAGAAATCATTTTCTTTAAAGCACATTTTTATACAATTTGAAGCTAATTTTGCTGCCGTTAATAACATAATTATTCCCCCACCAGTAGTAGCTTTTACTTGACCTGCTGCATCTCCAAGCAATAAAATATTATTGAAAGCTAATTTATTCATTAAACCGAAGGGAATGATACCTCCTTGTTGGTCAAGTTTTTGTTCAAATTTAACCCCTATTTTTTTTAAGAAATAACTAAATTTTCTTTTAATAGGTGGTGATGTCGCTAGGCCTACTCGATAAACGTTATTTCCTTCAGGTACAATCCAACCAAAAAGTTCTTTCCATTTTTGGTTAAAATATAAAACCGCTTCATTTTCATCAAAATTTCCTTTAACACGGACTTGTATAGCATAAAGGATTTCATTTTGTATATTCAGGTGTTTTCCAACCAGAGATAACGGTCCATCACACCCGATTAACATTTTTGCTTTAATAATCCGCTTAGAAGTTTCAATTATTACATACTTTTTGCTACTTTTATTAATATATTTGAAAGTTTTGAATTTTTCTCCAAGAAAGTAGACAATATTAGGATTATCCTTAGTCTTATCATAAAAGTATTTGTCTAAACCCACTCGATCAATGATAAAAGGATGCTCATCTCCAGAAAGTGTAATATACCTTCCTAAGGGTGAAATAATCTTGGCTACTTTAACCCGATTTAAAATTATTTCTTTGGGAATTTGTATTATCTTTGCTAGTTTTTGGGAAACAATTCCTGCACATTGAAATGGAAAACCAATTTGTTGATGCTCCTCGATAACTGATATTTTTAAGTTTGTATTAGCTAATAAATAACATAAATAGTTCCCCGCAATACTTCCACCAATGATACAAATATCAAAATATTCAAAATCACTGCCCATTAAGAGATTGTATAACATTAAAAATTATAAGTTTTCGGGAAAAATTATTTAAAATGAGAAATTAAGAATAAAGATTATAAAATTTCTTTTCCTCTTCGGGAATAGAGCGGAAACCTAATGATACCATCATACCATATACAATTCCTAATGCAACTCCATTAAAAATAGAAGTATGCTCAAAGGGTAAATCTGTTCTAGGGGTTAATAATGGCATAACTTTACTTAAAACGTATTTTGTTTCTGGTTTCTCGTTATAAAATTTAATTATACTTTCTTTAAAGAATGTTATAAATTCTTCATGTTCCAATAATACTCTACGTACATTTTCTTTACCATTTATAACTCCAAAATGCCCAAAACCAGCTTTTAAAGGAGTAATTTTTTTAAGATTACTCAGTGTTTGCATATATTCTGCATGATTATAAAATATGGGCATCGAGACTGGCATAGTTAATAATTTTGATGTATTATATATTGTTCCTGTTGCTTCTCCAAAATATATGAAATCAATCTCATTATTTTTAATAAATAGAGGTGTTTGATGATCAGGAACGTGTCCTGGGGTCTTTAATATGCATAATTTGAATTCTTCTCCATTCTTTAAGAAACTATTAACTATTTTAAGTTTATTAGGATCAGAATGAAATTTGGCACTTGGTTCTAAAATTTCAAAGGCATCATCATCAATAGGACTCATAGTACCAACTAAATTACTATAAGTTCGCCTTGCTCTATTTAAATGAGATTCATAGTTATTAAGTAACTGTTTAGTTTTCTGATTTGTTAAAATTTTAATATCTGGGTTATGTTTTTTCAGTATATCATAAAGAAGATGCATTCCCCCCGCGTGATCAAAATGATGATGAGATGGAACAAGATAATTAAACGAGTCTAAACGAATTTGGTTTTTTTTAAAATATCTTATTATTTTTTTTACCTCCAAAGATGAACCACAATCAAATAGGATTGAACAATCATCAAATTCAGCTAAGTACACCGATAATCTACGTGGTTGTCCATAAGCTTTTGCGTCTATATGATGGAGATAATCATTGATTTTCCCTGAATTTACAGTAATTAGTTCTTGTATCATAAAAAGGGAAGTAATATATCTAATTTGAACTATTCTCTTTTGGAATAAAACTTCTAAAAATTAAATCATAAGATTTAATTAGTGATAAAAAATAAATAGTTAAAGATTTAATTTTTGCTTCCAGAATTGCATTTTCATTTTTAAATCTTCTTTCTCTGGTTGGCTAAGTACATAAGTTTTTGATTTCAGGTCATTGCTAGTGTTATTAATATTTTTTAAAACACTATTATAACCCTGTTTATTAATGTATTCAGTTTGAAATTTTTCTAAGGCTTTAGAGATTTCAAGACCAGTCATCTTATCAAGACCATCTGAGACTAAATCAAATTGTTTTAATAATAAGGATTTAGCTTCTACACTTGGAGTGGGAACTTCTCTTTGAGGTTCTTCCATAACTTTTTGTTTTACCTTTTTAGCTGGTTTTGGAGCCTCAGGTTTCTCAAGAATTTCTTTTTTGACGGTATGCACTATTTCCTTTCTAGATGACATCCAAGCATCCTCGAGTATCGGGACGAATATTTTAATATGTTCCTCAATTATGCTCCCTATTCCAGCAATTTCAGTTACAACATCCCCTCTAATCTCGGTTTTAGAAAGTACACACACAACTACTTCTTCATAATCTTTATTAATACCCCAAAGATTTTGTAATGCTCGATGTCTATAATCCACATTATCCATACTATCAAACTGCTCAATAATTGATTGGTGTGTTGGATTTGTTGGATCAATACTGGTAGCTATTCTAAAGTTAATATGAGAAGGCCGATTTTTAATTGCTTCTATATCAATATCGGTTAACTGGGGAGCAACAATTAGTATTCGCATTTTAGCTTTCGAAATTTCATCATTGATATGAGCTTTAGCACTTTCAGGAGACCTGATGAACCAAATATCTTTCATGGTAAAACCAGTCCCTTTTTTCGCTTGGTTCCAGAATTCACTTGTCACTCTTTCAGATACTTCCAATTTCTGTAATATATCATCTAAAGTACTATTTAAAGTGGAAACGATTTGATTTGAAAACACATCCCTCATATCACCAAACGATTCAATAACACCTCCAGATATCCCCTCAATCTTATCTTCAGCAGCTTTTACTGCTTTATTAAAGTTTTCTGCAATATCAGCATAAATTTTCTCTTTATCTTCCTCCACTTTTGAAGCAAGTCCATCAATATTTTGAATAGTGCTTTGTAAGGATTCTTTTAACTTAGCAATAACATCTGGATCAATTCCGGTTGTCGCTTTTTTTAACTCATCTGAGAAGGCCATTTGACTAACACTTAGCTGCACATTGACCGCATCAGATATTTCTTTCAATTTAGCATCAATTATTTTTTCAAGAACTTGATCAACAGTTTGTGAAATAACACCCAACCGAAGTTTCTGCAAATTTGAAGATACAGTTGATTTAATATTGTCAAATTCATTTTTTAATTCTGATATCTGTCCTTTAATAATTTGATTAGTTTTTTGGTTAATATTTTCAAATTTCTTTGATACATCGCCTAGCTGGTCTGTTGTTACAGTTTGAGCGGTTCCTTCCAGCTTTGAAATATCTTCTGTAATTCCTCTAATTTGATCCATAACTGCCAAAGTCTCATCAAATTCTTTTTTCTGAGAACGAATTTGAGAAAGCATGTTATCTTTCAGTTCTTTCATTAATTTAGTAGAATCTGCTGGAGCTACTTTAGCTGGTATGGTTTCAACTGTCGTAAAGGATTTATTTAATTGGGATGGGATACTTGCTTTTATATCAGAAATATATTTATGAAATTTTTGTAATTGGCTAATTAATGCAGCATATGGAGGTAAGGCAGTGTAATGAGGTTTCGCTCCAACTATTTCTTTGAATAATCCTTTTTCTACAAATTTCTTCGCTATTCCTTCACAATAGTCCTTTGGTTTATTAATTAAAAGTGCCATTTCACCAATAGAAACCGCTTCTCTTCCTGTAGTCCGGAAATACAATTCAATTTCCTCATTATTTAAGCCAATTTCACCCAAAACTTGTTTAGTTAACTCTTCTGAATAGACAACTTCTTCTACTTTTAGAACATCCTTAATTTCGAAGTTTTCTACTTCTAAGTATTGATTTAGATAAATAATTAATTTATGAGGTGGGTCTCCATGTAAAAGTTCTTTTTTAATCGGAAATTTAACTACAGCTTTATACTCTTCGGCTGTTATCTTGAATTTTATTTCTTTTAAACATACCTTACAGGAATATGGGATTTCAAGTACATCTTTATCTTTGAATAAATACATTTTTTTACATCATCTCTTTATTTTAATTTAAAATGTCACTTTCTCCGGATAAGATACTTCTAATAAATCTAACGCCTTTTTCGCAACTTCATAGGTTATTTTTCCATCTGAATCTTCATCTCTATAAGCAGCTCTTATTTTTGGGAGGAGATACTCTGGAAAAATTGTCAAAGGTTTAATATCTGTTAACAGTAATATCCAACTTCTCTTATTTTCATCTTTTATCTCAGTAATTACATTAAGCTTTTTTAAATTATCTAAAAGAATTTCTGTAACAGCAAATTCGCTAAAAATCTTAGGAATTTTATCTAGCGGATAATGATTTGAACGCATCAATACAAAAAAATCATAAACGTCAGGGTTTAATAAAATTGAAGCTAGTTTTTTTGTTTCTTCAACATCTTCTATATAAGGATCATAATGAGAAAAATAATCAATTGCTTTTTGTTTAAAGGGTTCTATTAATTCATTATTTGTATCTTTAAAATGTTTTAACAAATTTTCATTTGGTATACGCGAAAACATTATGTCTTTTATTAAAAAGAGATATTCTCCTTGATTTTTGATCACTCCGGTTTTCTTATCTTTCTCTCCCTTTATCCAATCTCGTCTTACTAAATTTAATTCAACAAATGGACGAAGAAGAATATCGATATTTGCTGTTGGTTTCATTTTTTCTACAATTTTTTTCATTTCGTCCTTAGAGATTGGTCTATCCCGTAAAGTTTCCAACATTTTCAATCTTACTTCGCTATTATATATCAATGCAACTTTCTGAAGTCTATCTAATTGACTTAATCGTTGAATTTGAAATATAGTATATTTTAATTCATTCATCAGTCGAATATTTACATTAGAAATCAAATCTAACTGTTTTGTATTTGTTGCTTTTGCTAATTTATCAAAGATAGTATCTAATCTTTTTGCCATATCTTTAAGTATATCTTCAAAAAGCTCAATCTCATCATCTAATTCGAAAATAGATGTAGTTAGATATTGAGTACCATCAGGTAATTGTTTGAAATAAGATACCACTTGATAAGGAGTCTCTTTCAATTTGCCTTCATAAAAATTACTAAAACCATACTTAGTACCGAAAAGTCCAGTGGTGTGTTGATAAAATGTAGCGAATATGTCGTTTTCAATAATTAATTCAAAATAATTATTTTCATTAAACTGTTCATTTTGAAAAACTAATTGCATTGGGCTAAATTCTGGGTTAATTTCACCTGTGGTTTCATTTTGGTTCAATAAAAAATTAAAAGTCAATATTCCTTGAATCATTTCGATGTCGCGCTCTTAGATTTTTTATTTTTTTAAATTTTGTTTTCTTATAATTATTTCTTAAGTAATTTATTAAATTAAATTTAACCTATTAGTGTATTTAAAATTCATTATTTTATCAAGGATTACCACGAAGATTTCAAATAATTTATAATTAGAAATGAATATGTTATATCCTATAATTAAGTAAAAAATTTAAACAATTAAATTAAATATTAAAATTACTTTATTAGCTTATTTAAAAATATTTAAACTATATGTTGGTTTATAATTAAAATATTAAGTATTTAAAGGTGAATTTCATGATCAAATTTTTTAAAAAAAAAAAAATCATTCTTTATCTGTTTTGCATTACCGCATTAATCCTTTTAAATGCATTAATAATCCAATTCAATCAAAATCAAAACTTGCAATATAGTGAAATTGATAGAAAATTAAAAAGCTCTTCAATAGTACCAGGGGGAGGACAATGGCTTGATAACCCTACTTTTACCGGCACCGTAGACCCATGGTTTCCAAATATAGAAGGAGATACAACAGATGTAAGTACCTCTTATACACCTGGTCAAGCTAATTTAGAAATTATTGGCGATAGAAGAACTTTTTCAGCAATTTCAGGAACTCCAAAGAAGGAAGATTGGCAAAATGTCACTAATCCCTTTTTCCCTGCTTTACCTGACTTCTATGAAATTGATGAATTTGGCTGTGAAGTCAACCATACATGGATAGATCCAAATGATCCTATTCAAGCTCCGAGTATTCACTGGGAGAGAAATGTTACTATGCCAGTTGATATGTCAGATTATCAGATCACTAAAGCATCAATTTCTGCTGTTTTTAATGCATCAGTTACTACTTCTCCTGGTGGTGCGGGGTCACCAAATGAATTTTATGGAGTAGATTCTAGAAATGATGTTGTACCTCAATCTGGTGATTATGACACGGCTAGATTTTATGTTTTATTATCAGATTTGGAAAATAATGAAATCTATGAAGTAGCATGGTATCAAACTGTAGATTTGGGACAAGATAGCCCTGAAATTAGTAATATAACTGACAGTTTTATGAATGTCGTAGTAGAAGAGGCATTAATATTTTATTTAACATCACTCTTTGAACGTGATAGCTATCGTTTTAAAATAACCCTTGGTATAAGAATAAAATGCATAGATAATTTCAATTATGATAGAGATAGATGGGACTCTTTAAGAATAAAGGCATGTAATTTAAATTTCACCTATGAAAAAAAAATTAATCAGTTTACTAGTCTTTCATGGAATCAAGTAGGAAATGAAATTAGCGGTGATAATGTTTATATCACAGGAGCTAATCTCACATTTAAATTTAAAATTGATCAAGATTGGCCTGAAGTTTTATCGCCAAATTCAGAAATCAGAATTTTATTAAATAATAATTCACATTCAGAAACAATTAATTTAAATTTAGCAACAACAAGTCTCCAGGACGCTAAGCCAGAAGGTTTCAATGTTGGTTATCTAATCTTAAAAGATGTTAATATAACCATTTCAATTCAGCTTTATTTAGCAGATGAATTTTTATTCAATGGTACTATTATAGTTTCGATTGATGATGTGTACCTTGATATTTCATATATTACCGTTTACGACGATTTTCTGAGTGAACCTGAAATATTTCGACTTTTACTAATATTAGCTTTAATAGTCAGTACGGCAGTAGGAGCCTATTTCATTTTATATCAAAGGATATTTAAATTTCCCTTGCCCGTAAGAAAAGTTAGGAAATATAGGAAAACTCTCAATAAAGCAGAAACACCAAGAACCTCGATCACGGATTCTGAGACATCTTTTAGCAAGCTATATAAAAAAGAAATAAATAAAACTTCAAAATTTATGAAAGTTAGCACTAAAGAAGAATTGGTTAGACCCAGCGAAAAACTTAAGAAGTTAAAAAAAAGTGAACCTATGAAGACAAATGGAGGAGGGAGCTAAGAATGAATAGAGACCACATATCAAGGATAAATAGGAAAAGTTTGTATATTATGATTATTTTTATATTATTTGGAGTATCAGCTATAAGTTATAATTATTTCCATAATTTAACTCCAATTAGAGGCGAAGAACTAACTTTTCATACCTCTCCGATAGTAGAACAAACTAAAGAGATAATAAGTAATCCTGATTTCTCAGATCCAATAGATCCGTGGGATAGTCAAGCATCAGGAGCTGATCCGTCAGATGTTCTCGCGGGATACACCTCAGGTGAAGGTTATTTTAAGACTCTAGGTGAACAGAGAACATTTTCAGAAATTTCTGGAAAGCCGTTATATTCAGAATGGGAAAAAGTTCATAATCCAGAGTTTCCAGCTTATCCTGATGACTCTAATATTACTGCAGAAGGATGCTGGGTTACACATGAATTCGCAGAATTGGCTGATCAAACCCCAAGCGTTCACTGGGAAAGAAATATTAGTATGCCCGTTGATATGTCTGATTATATAATAACTTCTGCATCTATAACAGCAGTAATCAATGCAACAGTCACCGCATCTCCAGGAGGCTGGAGTGGAGGAGGAGTAGAAGCTCCTGGTGATGCTACGGATGTGGGAGGAACACAAAATTATACTTGGGACTATGTAAGATTTTATGTTTTATTATCTGATTTAACAAAAAATAAAGTTTATGAAGTGGCTTACAATCAAACTAGCGATCTGGGGAAAGATTCTGCGGGGACAACAGATTCAATGCCTGATACACTTATGACACCGGTTTTAGAGGATGATCTTATTTTTTACTTAACTTCTGTATTATCAAGTAATTACCATAACTTTACAATCACTTTAGGTATAAGAATTTGGTGTGAAGACAATTGGTTAAGTGATCGTGATATATGGGACGATTTACTTATAAAATCTTGTAGTTTAACGTTTACTTATGAGAAAAAAATAAATCAGTTTACCAAGTTATCTTGGAATTATATAGGAGATAAAATTAGTGGGGAAAATGTTTCAATTATCGATGGGAATCTCAGATTTAGATATAAAATTGATCAATTTTGGCCTGTAGCATTATCACCTAATTCAAGACTAAATATACTTATAAATAACAATTCTCTCTTAGAATCAATCAAATTAAGTAATGCACCTTTATCTTTTGAAGATGCAAAAATAGGTGGTTTTGATGTTACTAAATTGATTTTGAAGAACATCAATATTTCTTTAAGTATACAATTATTCTTAGGGGATCAATTCCCATTAAACCAAAATTATACTATCTCAATTACTGATGTTTATTTGAGAGTTATCTATAATGTGTACGTTCCCGAAACTGAAGAAGAACCTTGGTTCTTTACTGGATTGTTTATTATCGCTGCTATAGCTGCTGCTGTGATATCGGGATTATTAATTGCATATATTAAAGTTTGGAGATTTCCAATACCTATTCGTAAGCTACGCAAACATAGAAAAGCCTTACCAAGTGAGAAGGGTCCTAATGTCAAGATTATTTCTCGTGAAGCTGCTTTTAAAGGTAATTTTCATAAAGAAGTAAGTAAAACCTCAAAATTTTTGAAAGGGCCTCCTCTTAATGGAAAAATTGAGAAAGATAAACTTTTTAAAAAATAAGCTGAAAAACCAATACAAAAATAAAAATTCTTTATTTTCCTTATTAAATCTGATTTTTTACATTATATTGAGTAAAGTATATAACTAAAACTATAAATTATTAAGATTAACATAGTTACCATAATAATGGTTAATGGTTTTTTATTTAATTAAGAATAGCTAAAAAACTAAATTAAACTTACTCTATAAAGAGGAAATTAATTCTATGAAATTGAAAAAGAGAAATAACATAAAATATATTTGTATCTCTACGATTATAGTTCTTGCGTTCACGATTTTCGGCTTATTAATAAATTCAACTTTTAAGATTAGCCATCAAGCCTCTATTCAAGATAAAATTGTTTTATCAACTGATGGAGGATTTCTAGGAGAATGGTTTACAGAACCACATCAAAAGCAATGGATTGATAATTCTGACTTCAATAGTAGTGTTGGATGGATTTCTGAATATGATGGAGATGTAACTGACGTGGATACAGATATTAGCGGAGGTCATGCTAATTTTCATGTAATTGGAGAAACTCACACTACAACATTAATATCAGGCACACCAAATTCTTCAACTTCTCAAAATTGGTATAATGCAACTAATCCTGAGATTCCCGTTTATCCTACTCAGGGTCATAGAATAGATGAATCTGGATGTTTTGCTTCTCATTATTGGGCAGAACATTTAGGGACTACTACTAATGCTTATCAAAAAGCCAGTGTTCATTGGGAAAAAGTCATTACAACACCATATAATATGTCTGATTATATTATAACTACTGCTTCTCTTTCAATATTGATCAATGCAACGGCAAAAGCGTATACTGGAGGAAATAATGATGATGAATGGAGCTGGGAAGGAGTAGAAGTGTATGGGGATACCTATGCAAGATTTTACGAGGGGGATTATATTAAATTCTATGTAAGACTTTCAAATATTAATAAAGATGTGACTTATAAAGTAGCAAATTATCAAACTTCTACGTTAGGGCAAGATGGAATAATAAATGGTACATATGATTTTTTAAATGATACTCTTTTTGAGACCGATAATATGGAAGATTTGATATTTTATTTGAACCAAGTTTTAGAAAATGGCGATTTTCAAAATTTTATTGTCACTTTGGGAATAGAATTTAATTGTGAAGATAATCAGGTTACTGATCTTGATGAATTTACTGCTGCATATATTAAATCCTGTAATTTTACCATTAGTTATGTTAAAAAAATAAATCAATTAACTTCTGCTTCGTGGAAATATCTTGGAATTAAAATTGACAATAAGGGAGGAGTTGTAAAGGTGACAAGCGCAAAACTCTTTTTTGACTTTAAGATTGATAAAGCATGGGTTACAGATTCATCACCAAATTCTGAATTAAGGATGGTTATTAATGAGCTGGAACATACTGAAACAATTAAACTAAGTAATGCGAATCTAACTTTAGATCCAGCAAGAGAAAATGGATTTGATATTACTCGTTTAATCCCTGCTTATGATGAAATTAATATCTCGATACAGTTGTTTCTTGCTGATGAATTTCAACTAAGTGAAAATTACATCATAACTGTTGATAATGTAATTTTAAATCTCTCATATGATTTATTTTTTGAAGCTCAATTAAACCTATTATATCAGATATTGTTGGCAGTAGCTATTATAGCATCAAGTTTATTATCATTTTATTATATCTATTATCGTAGAGTATTGCGATTTCCTAAATCAATTAGAAAATTACGAAAATTCAGGAAATCATTGAATAAAGAAAGCCCTCCAGATGTCCAAATAGTTAAACGCAATAGGGCATTTCAAGAGCAATATAAAAAAGAAGTAAAAACAACTTCAAGAGTTTTAGGTACAAGCCCAAACGTAAAAATTATGGATACTAAAAAGGAACCTACTAAATTGAGAGCAAAATTTAAGAATAAACAACTTATTATAGTAATTTTCATTATATTAGGCTTCTTTTTCTTCCCATTACTATTTAATACGGAAATTTTTAGTCCTAAAATCAAAAACCAAGAAGAACATATTACTTTATCCCAGTCTAGCACATCAGATCAATATACACGGGAAACAAGAGTGGATGATTGGATCCAAAACTCTCAATTTAATACAGATGATAATTGGAGCCAAATAATGCATGGTGATTTATCAGATTTAAATGCAGATATTAGTAATGGTTATGCTAATTATAAAATAATAGGAGATTCGGGTAATCAAGAGTTTTATGAAAATGGGCTAAGTAGTGATTGGATTCGAATAGAAAATGATGATAATTTAGTATTACCTGATGTGATTGGTGGCGGAGGCTATGGTATGGATGCTAGAGGATGGTATGCTTATTACGATTGGCCAGATAATCAACCACAAGCCGTAAAAGTGCAATGGATGAAGAATTTTTCAATGAGTATAAACCTTTCTGATTATTATATAACATCTGCGTCGTTAAGAGCTTGGGTTAATGGTACAGTTGATGCAAGTCCTGTAAATGGAGGTGGTATAGATCGCCCTGGTGATACTTTAAGTGGAGGTACCACTGTTCAAATCGCTACAGGAGATTTCGCTAGGTATTTTGTGCTTATATCTGACCCAGAAAGCAATAGAAAATTTCTTACAGCTCAATATCAAACCGATGATTTAGGTAAGGATGGTCCGCCAGAAATTACTCAATTGAATGATACACTTATTATGCCAATTAACGAAGAAACACTAATATTCTTTCTTGAACAAGCTTTACAATATGATCACCAGAATTTTGCTATTACTCTAGGAATATATATATGGTGCGAAGATTCAGGCCATCCCGGAGATGGCGATGATTGGCAAAGCTTAATCATAAAAAATTTTAGTTTATCTATTTCTTATGAAAAGAAAATTGATCAATTTTCATCAATATCATGGGAATATTTAGGAGACCAAATTGAAGCAGATGGTTATAGAGTAGAAGTCACTAATGCAATATTTAATTTTGATTATCTTATTAATCCTTTATGGCCAACTTCATTATCTCCTAATTCAGAAATAAAGTTTTCTATTAATGATGTTGAATATTCTGAAACTGTTAAATTAAGCAGAGCTATATTCGCTTCACAAAGGGCTAGCGCCTTAGGTTTTGATGTGACAGATTTGATTCCAAATGATAAAGGAATCAATGTTTCAATTCAAACATACTTAGCAGACGAGTTTATTCTATCAGATAATATAACTCTTTCGATTGATAATGTAATACTTCTAATTACTTATGATGTATTCATTCCAATAGAAGAATCTTATTTATTTCAAATATTATTTGCTATAGCCGTGGTTGCTGCTGCCGTATTGACAACTTATATAATATATTATCAAAAAGTTTTGAAGTATCCCAAACCAGTAAGAAAAGTACGTAAGTATCGGGGTTCCCTAAACAAAGAAATACCCCCCAGTAAGCCAATACTAGAACGTGAAAAAGCTTTTAATACCAAATATCAGGCAGAATTGAAAAAATCATCAAAATTTCTAAAAGGTACCCCGCTTAATGGTAAAGTATTAAGAGAAAAAATTTTAGGAAAAATTGACAAAGAAACTCTAAAATTATCAAATGATAAAATCAATATTTAGAAAAAATTTAAATTTATTTTTATTAACATATTTTCAGAAGAACAAATAATTTTATTGGAAACTAACTAATTTTATACTAAATCTAATATTTTAAAAATTATATCCATTCAAGTGCTATTATAATTGATTGACAATATAAAAGTCTTTAAATTAACGTATTCAGGAAATTTAGAAGAGATTTCGCAAGAAGATATATTAACTAGTTTCACATTATTTGATATTCTAACTTTTTATCTTTTAAATGAAAGACGGATGTATATTTGGATAAGTAAAAAAGCTCCTCAGTCATTAAAAAGGCATATTCCTTCGATTCGAGAAATATTTCTAAAAGATTATCCTAATTTAAAAATACTACGTAATATCACCGTAGAATTTGGTTCTGAACCTATAGCATTTTTTGAAGCTATTGAAATTTCAGAAAGGAAGTATAGGGATTATCTTAATGAATTAGAAACAAAATTGATCCCTGTATTATCTGGAATAAATCGATTAAAAGATGAGGCAGATAAAAATTTCATTTCAGAAAAATATGAAAAGTCAATTATTTTTGCTCAAAAGATTGTAGAATTAGCAAAAGAA
>JAEOSD010000072.1 GCA_016840545.1 Promethearchaeota archaeon | reverse complement strand
CATTTTGTAGATTAGGAGTCTTAATCTTATAAGCGCGAGTGGTTTAGTGGTTATAACGACACGCTCACACCGTGTAAATCATCACTCTATAATAGTGTTGATCACGATGGTCGGGGGTTCAATATTCTGATAATTTATTTCAGAGTGAGCAATTCCCCCCTTGCGCATTCTTTTCTAGTAATATGAATTATTTAATCACTTGATTGAGTGTTTAAACCAAAAAAGTTTTATTCTATATTGCATTTCAAAATTTAATTACTTTTTTTATGGTTTAACCATGTCCTCTTTTTTAGAGTCTCGAGAATTAAGAAAAAAGTATAAAGAAGTTAGAAAATACGTTAAAATAGGACCGATCTTCCTAACACGATATGAAAAAGCAAGAATCGTGGGGGCAAGGGCTCTACAAATATCATTTGGAGCACCTATATTGGTTGTAAAGCCAAAAAATCTAATAGACCCTATTAAGATTGCTCTTATAGAATTGAAATCTCAAATATTGCCACTTACAATCAGAAGGGAGTTACCTTCTAGCGAATACCAGGATGTACCTATAAGTAAACTGATTTTAAAAAAAGATTGAAATATTCTTCAAATTATTGAGTTCGATATTTACCTCTTTCTGTGAGGAAATAGACGGTATTAGCTCCTACTTCTTCAGCTTCTACATATCCTTTTATTATCAAATTATTAAGTATTTTTTCTAGCTCTGCTTTTTTAAATGGTTCTATACCTAATGGAACTCTGCTTTGGTTAGAAATAATAGCAATGCGAGATAAAAACAACCTCTTTCCTTCAAAAGTTTCAAGAATTGTAAGTTCATCATTGCTAAGGCGTTCAAATTGGTCATACTCTATATACTTATCTCTTAGAGTTTTTGCAAGGTCCATAGTTTCTTGACTTATTTCTTGCTTCTGAACTTCTACATGCTTTAATTGTACTAAATCTTTCGCAATCGGTTGTTTTTTAGATTGAGTCATTTCTTCTATATAATTTCGAATTTTTTCTTTTTCATCTGATTTTTCTTTTAATGGCGGCTCTTCTTTTTTATCATCCATAATAATACCATAAGGCATTTAATAATAAAAACTTATATTCAATTAATGAAAAAGGTCATTATCCTAAAAACTGGAGAAAAAATCACAATTAGACATATTGATGAATCAGATGTCCATGGGATTTGGAATAATTTTAATCAAGTTGTAGATGAAGGAATTTATATTCCTGTATTATTTCCTGTAAGGTCCGAATTTGAAAAGAACTCATGGTTTAAAACTATTAAAAATGAAAATGAACTTTGTATAGTAGCTATTCAGCCAAATTTTAAATCCCCTTATGATGTGCTTGGAATGTGTGAAATTTCAAATTTAGAATGGGATGCTGCTGCTCATGTAGGTAGTTTAGGAGTCATTGTACAAAAGAAATATAGAGATATGGGTATTGGCTTTATTTTAATTGATACAGCAATTCGAGAATCTAAAAGAGTAAATCATAAAGAAAAGATAGTGCTCAGTTGCTTCTCTACTAATGAAAGAGCAATATATCTTTATAAAAAGATGGGATTCCAAATAACTGGAACGAGAAAAAGGCAATTTTGTATGGATTCTAAATATTATGATGAAATCATAATGGATTTATGGATTGATGATTATTTAGTAAATCATCCTTAATATTTTATGCTCCACAAATTTATGGAAATCTAGTTTTTTTAGCATATTGTTTTTTACTTTCAGGACTTAATGGATTTTCATTTAAAAAAATAAAATTCAAGTTTTTTAAATGTTCAATATCACCCATTCTAAATTCTGAAATATTATTATTTTCTAAAAATAAAATAATTAAACTTTCAAGATTGTCTATTCCTTGTAATTTGTTTATGCGATTTTTATCTAAAAATAATTCCTGAAGTTTAATTAGATGATCCAACCCTTCTATTTTCTTAATTTTATTATTAGATAGTTCAAATTTAGTTAAGTTATATAAATTATTTAGATTTTCTATGTGTTCAATTAGATTATCTGAAAGGTTTAATATTTTTAGTTCAAATAAACTATCCAAACCACTAAGATTTTGAATACTATTAGAATTTAAATGAAGAGAAATTAAACGTGTAAGATTATCCAAACCAGAAATGTCTTCAATTTGATTATTAGACAAGTTTAAATTCTTTAATTTATATAACTCTCCAAGATTTTCAACTTTTTTAATTGAATTATACCCTAGATTAAGAAATTCTAAATTTATTAATCGCTCCAAATTAATTATTTCAATAATTGAATTATGATCTAAAGATAACTTTCTAAGTTTTGGTAAATTTAGGTTTTCAATTTTTTTGATTTGGTTTTTAGATAACTTCAATTCTTCTAGATTACGTAAAACTTCTATATTTTTTATTTTATTAATTTGGTTGTTAGTTAAATCAAGTACTTTTAAATTTTGTAAATGTTCGAGGTTATCAATTTCATTTATTTTATTTCCTTGGAGCAAAAGATGCTCTAATTTGATTAATTTATAAAATGCAGGAATCTCTGAGACTCTATTTAAATTACAGTTCTCACAATTTAAGAGAATTATAATTCCCTTTCGTAATGTGACATTATAGCCATGATATCTTTTATAATAATCAAATAGGATTAAGTTATAGCATAATTCTAAAACAGATTTACTAATCGAAGAAGAATAGTCCGTATTGAAAATATCTTCAGAAAATTCCTTGATTTTATCAGAAAAATATTTTTTAATTGATTTTTTTAAAAATTCTTTTATTATTTTACAAGCTTTTTTAGATTTCAGCGAATTTAATATTTTTATGGCTAGAATTTTAAGATCAATATTTTCTACACTAGATAATGTGAATTCTAAGAGTGAGATTAACTTTTTGTGGTTAATATACCTTTCTTTTAGTAGATTTCCAGACAATAAACGCATTTTAGGATCTTCATCAGATAAAAAAATTTGTTCAAAAAATCTAAAATTTCTTCCATTATCGAGATGACTAAAAACTTCTAAAGCTTCTTTTCTCAGGTCAGGATCATTAGAATTATTTATCCAATCTTTTAATAAAGAAAAAGCTTCCTTATAACCTATTTCATCGATACTGTCCTTAATATATTGAGGAGTAAGAGCCATAATTTGGAATTATAATAAATATCTCTGCTTATATTTTTTGAATTTTTCAATATCTAAAAACTTGTTTCACAAATCTATTGTGAGCAAAAAAGATCAAAATTATTGATCTCAAAAAAATACTTTTTTTGATAACAACAATAAATCTAAAAACAGAGAATTAGCTTTAAATTTCATAAGAAAGCATCGACCTTATAAATCAAATTCTCATTCTTTATAAATAATTTAAACAAAAAGGTTTTACATATCGTACGTTTAATTTATGGTTTAACAAAATTTATAAAGGCGAAATTTATTATATTTGTAATTTTAATTTGTTATAATTTATCGATATTATTATACGTAAAAAAATATAATATATAGATAAAAATATAAAAACAAAAAATTCTATTTGGAATATAATTAAACATCAAAAATAAAATCCTAAAAAATAAAAATAATAAGGCTGAAAAATATGGCAGAAGAAGAAAGTTTTTTAAACGCAAAAGCCTTAGTCGTTGACAACGGTACTGGTATTTCCAAAAATGGTTTTGCTGGTGAAGATCAACCACGCTCAGTTTTTCCAACTTTGATTGGATATCCTAAATATGAGTCAATAATGACTGATGTGGAGCATTACACCCGAGAATATTATATTGGAGAAGAAGCTATGCAACTTAAGGGTGTTTTAAAATTAATGTTCCCTGTAGAGCATGGTATAATCGAAGATTGGACTGCTATGGAGAAAATCTGGCACTACACCTTCTATACTGACTTAAGAATTGATCCTAGTGAACATCCAGTTCTCCTAACAGAAGCTCCATTAAATCCAAGACCAAATAGGGAGAAAATGGCTGAGATCATGTTTGAAACATTTAATGTCCCAGCTTTATACGTGGCAATGCAAGCAGTACTTTCGCTTTACGCATCTGGTCGTACTACAGGATGCGTAATAGATATTGGAGATGGAGTCTCTCACGTCGTCCCAATTTTCGAAGGTTTTGCATTAAGCCATGCCATTCAAAGAGTTGATTTAGCTGGTAGAGATATTACAACTTATTTACAAAGATTGCTCAGACAAAAAGGCTATTCATTCACTACTTCGGCAGAGAAAGAAATTGTTCGAGATATTAAAGAAAAGCTCTGCTATGTAGCAATTGATCCTGAAAAGGAAATGATGCTTTCAAAGAAAGTAGCTGGAATGGAAAAAAGCTATATGCTTCCAGACGGAGAAACTATCAATGTTGGCGTAGAGCGATTTTTAGCCCCAGAGGCATTCTTTAATCCATCCGTTATTGGAAAGGAATTAGAACCGATGGATGATGTAATTGTAGGCTCCATTTCTGAATGCGATGTTGATCTTAGACGAGACCTCTACAGCAATATTGTACTTTCTGGTGGTTCTACTATGTTCCCAGGAATAAAAGAACGTTTAACTAAGGAAATTAAAGAACAAATTCCTGAGAGTGTTGATGTAAAAATCATTGCTCCACCAGAACGTATGTATTCCGTTTGGATAGGTGGCTCAATCTTAAGCTCACTGAAAACATTCCACAGAATGTGGGTTACTAGGCGTGAGTATAAGGAGATGGGTCCTCAAGTAATTCACCGATGCTTCTAATGGGTTAATCTCCCACAATTTTTTTAGAAAATTTTTTATTTTCCTTTTTTTTATTGTAAGAAAATAGAGTATTAATCTATATAGTAAATTTTAATTTACATGATGGGATATTGATTTTTATTGAGAGTACTTAAATTCAATGTGCTTTTAATTTCCTAATTTACTAAAATTAAACAAAAAGAGATTATTATTTATGCCTGAGAGTGGAACTATTTTATATGATTTAAATAAAGTGTTTATTCCCTGTCGGACAGTATTAGAAATGGAGGCATTAACCGCTTTATTTCTTGAATATTATAACTATGATGAGATAAAAGAAATACCAAAAGTTCAACCTTCGAGTCATAGACTTATAGAGGTTTTCAGAGTTATTGAGTGCCAACCGTTAGAACGGATAATCGAATATTTTATTGATGTTGTTGTAAGTAAATTAAAACCAATTGTCATGTATGAAAGAGATCATCATGATAGATTTCGAATGGGCAATGTGGTAGCTTATACAAAAACACGAGTTTGTTTGTATTTAGCTTTACACAGATTAAAGTTAAAATTTTTGCTCATAAAGCATTTCATGGATAAATTTAAAGAAAATAACTATAAATTGGATTTATCAGAAGATCAAAAAGATTTAGGTGCACACAACTTTCTGTTTGCGTTTTATAATGATTATTATAAAAAGAATAAGATGAATCTTAAATTAATACTCTCTACAAAACGCGTCTCTGAGAGAGTAAGTCAATTGATGGATACATCAAAAACAATTACAAATGAAGATATTATGAATGCAGTAACTTTCAAAAAATTTTTGGATGATAAGAATAGAATCAAATTCATCATGAAGGAAATTAAAGCTTCGTTATTTGTTTGTAAAATAATGTTTGCTAATATGGATGTCTTCACACCTTTCACGATTGCAAAAGAAACTATGATTGACGCTGAGGAGATAATGATAAGTCAAGATTTTATCCCTGAATTAATTCCTGCTATATCTAATTGTATTGCAGAGGAAAATGTGAATCAACTTGAAGATTGTTTTAGAGCTTATGAGTTTATGATGAATCGTGTTTTAGAAGGAATTAACAATGCGGTTGAAATCGCTTCTGGGGGACAAATAAATCTTGATTTAGAAGGAATGATTTATAATACTGGAAATGTTTTCGAAATTTGAAAAAAAGAAAATTTAAAAAATTATTGCCTTTCTTTTAATGCTTTTTTATATCTATTATACTTCCTTTTACCAAAACTTATTACTTTTGCGAGCATTTCAGATTTTTTCACTGATGTATTAAGTTCAGAAGGTTCTTGAATATATCCATCCCTTAAAGCATTATTATATAATTTCTCACCAATTTTAGTCCTAATAACTGCTGTTGTGTATCCATCTTTAGAACCTAATCCCCCAAACGAAATATCAGCATAAACATTGGAAAAATCTCGACAAGCAAAGCATGCTGGTCTTGCGAACTCGTGAACGTCCTTAAAATCTATGTATTTCATTTGATTATTTTTAAGTTGTACAATTAAGTTTTCTTTAACATTTAATTTTTCTACATTATCAAATGAAAAATCAAATTTGGCTTCTAATTTTTTGCGAGCTTCGGCATCAAATGAGAAATTCAAATTACAGAATAAACCTAATGTATATTTCACAATATGAGCTGGTAGAATGCTTAATTCTTGCATCTTTCTAATAGACATTATTTGGCATGGCGTACCAACGACAGCGATGTTCATAGTATCTGAACTTAAAACTGTTTTCAATTCTGTAATTGTAGGAACAAATGAATTGTATTTCTCTAAACTTACTACTCCATGAGATATGTCATAATGGGATCCTGCAGCTTCTATTAATTCTTCTTTTGTTGTAGCAAAGAATGGAACTCTATTAAATGGTCCTTCCCTTTTTGATACGATTGCTCCGTTTATTAAGTTTTTATCTAATAAGTAGATTAATATTGCAGTTACCGCTCCTCCGTCAGTAGCATTTTTCCTAATTTCTTCTGAATTTGCTCGACTTGAAGAAATTTTTCCCCAATTACCAATTGATATTTTATAATTATATCTTTCATTTAGTTCTTTATCTAATATGTGAGTTTGAGGACATACTAAATAACAAATCCCGCAGTGCAAACATTTATCTTTATTAGCATAATGGGGAGGACCAGATTCAGACATTTCTATTGCGTGCAAATCTCCCGCTGAACAAAATGAAACACACCCACCACATTCGCCGCAGATGCCTATTTCATGAACATCTTTTATCAAATCTTCAAAAGATTTAGGAAGCACTTCTTCAACCATTTTTTTTACCTCTGTTATTATATTTATAATTAAATTTAATATTCACTTGGCAATTTTTTAAGTTCTGCCAGAGAAAAAACTGGGCCATCAATACATACATATTTATTACCAATATTGCATCTTCCACATTTACCAATTCCGCATTTCATTCTCATTTCTAACGAATTTAAAATTTGCTCGTCTTTAAATTTTAATTCTTCAAGTACGACAATGGTGGTTTTAATCATTATCGGAGGGCCACACACCACAGCGATGGCATTGTTGGGAGATGGTGCGACTTCCTTAACCACAGGAGCTACAAATCCCACCCTCTCCGTCCAACCCTCTTCTTCACGATCAATTGTCAATATAACATTTATATCGTCCCTTTTTTTCCATTCCTCTAGAACATCTTGATAAAGCACTTCTCCCGAATCGCGATTGCCATAAATTACAGTAATCTCTTTATAATCCTTCCTATATTTATCATCTAATAAATATACTACAAGTGAACGTAGAGTTGAAAAAGCAAATCCACCACCAATTACAACAATATTCTTTCCTTTCATATATTCAATTGGCCACCCATTACCACAGGGACCCCTGATGCCAACAGCATCACCAACTTCACAATTGTGAAATCTTGTAGTAACTGTACCCATTTTCTTAATTGTGAATTTGATTGAACCTTCCTCTGTAGGTGAGGAAGCAATCCCAATTGGACACTCTCCCTTACCAATTAAGCTGATTTCTGCAAATTGCCCTGGAATATAATTAAAATTTTTATACTCTTCTTCTTTTTTAAATTCTAATTCTAACGTTTTAATATCATTTACTTTATTTTCTGATACTATGCTCTTAACAGTAGTTAACATAGGAATATAAGGATTAGGCACTTATTTTCTCCTCCTTTTCTTTTTTAATATTATTAACTTTTTCAATAATCGCCCTAAGATCGTTATTAACAGGGCAGAGTTGAATACATCGACCACATCCAACACATCCTAGTGTATTATAATTTTCAGGATAATAGCAAAATTTATGTAATATTCTATTTCTGCAACGCTCAATACAGCTATCTCGTGGATTATGACCACTTGTATGAAGTGTATATAAGCAAAACTGACACGTATCCCATATCCTAATTCGTCTTCCTTTGTTATTATACTGATCATTTTCATCAATTACATCAAAACAAGTACACGTAGGACATAAGAAGGAACATGTTCCACATCCAATACAAATATCACTAATCTCTGCCCAAATAGGATGCTCAAAATTAGGATCAAGTTTTTTATCTATATCTTTTAAATCCAATTTAGTCTCGAATGATTCTTCTGCCTGTTTAGATAATTCTTCTGCCTTTTGTATATCTTGCTTTTTGGCATCTGTAAGCCATTTCAATCTCTTCATTAATTCCTTTCCTTTCTCACTTACTCCTTCAACTAAATATTTCTCACTTAAGTCTACTAAGAAAATATCCATATCATCTTTCATAAAAGGATGCCCCTCTACTGAGGTACAAAAACATGTACTTTTTGGAGTATTACAACCAATTCCAATAACTATAGTATTTGCTCTTTTCTTCAAAAAAATCTCATCTTGATAATCTCCAAAAGCAAAAAAATCTTCTAAAAGGACAAAACTATGCGCATCACACGGTCTTATGCCAAATATTATATTTTTCTCATCTAAATCAGTTCTTTCAATAATCTCAGTGACATCCTTACCGTCAGTTTTGTACTCAAATAGTACTTCCATTTTTGGAAATAATATTTCTTTTGGGGGAACCTTAGAGTTAAGGTAGTCTAATACAATATCATCTGGATTTAATACCCTTTTGAATATTAAATTACCCTTTTCCTTAATTGGTGCATAGAAATTAAATTCTTCACCTAATTCAATATATAACTTCCCTATTTCGTTTTTCATTAATATTTTTTGCTCTATTTTAAATCACCTTTTTAATCTTCTTCTAACATAAATTCTTCTGCATCATCCATACTAAAATCCATCATGGGAGGCATTTTCTTAGAATCAATACCAGACGTAAAATTAAATCTTTCTTTTACGATTTTCTCCAATTTCCTTGTAATTAAATTTAAATCAATTCCCATTGGACAGACACTGCTACAAGCTCCACATGCCACGCAGCGACCTGCTAAATGCATCGCACGAACGAGATGGAACGCTATTATTTCAGATATCTCTGTTGTTTTTTCAAACCAAATCGGTTTATTTTGATCTACAAAACATAAATTACAATAACACATAGGACATGCTTCTCTACAAGCATAACATCTAGTACATGTCTCTAATGTATCTTTAATATAATCCCATTTCTCTTCAGTTGTTTTTGACTCAAATTCCACTAAATCCTCAAAATTATCGCCTATGGAACTTATTTCTTGGCATTCACCAATGCAAATTTCCGCTAATTCTTCAAGTACAGGAGGAGATTTAACTTTACAAACTTTACATAATTCATTGATATACTCTTCAAAAGAAAACTCTTGTTCAAAATCTTTTCCCTTCACGACTATATCGTTACCAAAGGCAAATACCTCTAAAATTTCTTTTTCACCAACCTCCTTTTCAATTCTTTTTCGATTAATTATACCATTACAAGGAATTCCGATCATCTTGATATTTTCAAGATTAATTTGGTTTTCAACCGATAAGTGAATTAATGCTCTACCAACACACCCCTTAGATACTATTCCTACTTTCAAATCTCCTTTTTCAGGATCAATGAGTTGAGGAATTCGAGGCACTAAATATTTAGCTAAATTAACATAACATAGATTATTCCAAATTAATTTTTCAACCTCTTCTTCTTTAGTTATCATTATTGGTGCAGAACTTAAGGGAACAGTCCCGTTCGTATATCCAATGATTACATCTACCTTTTTCTCCTTAAGTAGAGATCGTGCAGTTTCTCTCATCGAATTTTCAATTTCACTATTCTCTGTCTCAATTCCCATTATAATCACCATTTCTTCTCAAATTTTTTATTCGGTCCTAGTTTTTTAACAATTTTTGTTGCTTTTTTAATTAAGTTGGCAAAACGTTCTCCCTCAGCAGCAGAAGCCCACATAAAATTTACTCTTCCTGGTTCTATGCCAAAGAATTCTAATAATTCTTTTAAAATCGCAAACCGTCTTCTTGCTACTAAATTTCCTGTAAGATAATGGCAATCTCCTGGATGGCATCCCGAAACAACAACTCCATCCCAACCATCCATCAAACTCTTAATAATAAAATAAGGACTTACTCTACCAGAACAGGGAACTCTTACAACTCTAATGGTAGGAGGATATTGAATCCTACTAACTCCTGCTAAATCTGCTCCGGCATAGGAACACCAATTGCATAAGAATGCTAAAATTTTAGGTTCCCATTCATCATTTAAGCTTTCTTCTTGTTTTGTTTGTGTAGTCATCTTGTTAGCACCTCCCAGTTATCATTGCAAATACTTGTTCACCCGTGAAACCTAACACATCTATTGCAGCACATCTACAATTGCCTGAACAAGCACCACAACCCTTACATAATGCTTGATTAATTTGAGCGATCCTCCCAAATCTTCGGTCATCAATTAACTCAATCGCATTATATGCACAATTTTCTATACACATACCACATCCAATACAGCGTTCTGGAATAATCATAGCAGTCTTACCTTCAGCTTCAATTTCTTCTTTTGATAGTATTGTACAGGCTCTTGAAACTGCAGCATTTGCTTGGGAAATGGAATCTTCAATTGTCTTTGGACAATGTGCTAAACCTGCTACAAATACACCCTCAGTGGCAAAATCTACCGGGCGTAGCTTAACATGTGCTTCTAAAAAGAAATTATCGTCATTAAGAGGAACTTTTAACATTTTGGCCAGCTCCTCATTCTCCTCTCTGTCTGAATAAATTCCAGCGCTTAAAACCAATAGATCAGAGTTAATATTGATTATTTCTTTTCTTGGAGTTGAAACCTCAACTTTTAATATTGAATCCTCTGAAACTATTTTAGGGGGATTATCCTCATCATATCGGAGGAAAATGACTCCTGCTTCGCGTGCTTTTCGGTAATATTTTTCTTTAAATCCATAAGTACGAATATCTCGGAATAAAACCGTTATTTCTAAATCTGGATTTTTTTCTTTAGTTAACAGTGCATTCTTAATTGCTTCAGCACAACACATTTTACTACAATAAGGATGTTCTTCATTTCTTGAGCCTACGCACTGAATCATAACAATTGATTTTTTATTCTTTAGTTTATCTGTAGAGTTTATCATCTTCTCGAATTCAGACTGGAGGATCACATTTTCATTTTGCCCGAATAAATATTCTTTAGGTTGATATTCTTTTGCTCCTGTTGCGACAATAACTACGCCATGATCAAATTCTACTCTTTCTTTATTCTTACCATGAATAATAGAAGTTTTAAAATTGCCAATATAACCATCAATATTTTCAATTTCTGCATCTGTATATGTATGAATGGATTTATTCGATTTTACCTTATTAATTAAATCAGCTAATAATTCTTGAACATTCCCTCCCTCAAGAGTATGATATATATTTCGAGCAAATCCTCCCAACTCTTCTTGTTTTTCAACTAGAAATGTTTCATATTCTTGACTAGCGAAATTAAGAGCTGCCACCATACCACTTATTCCACCTCCAACAACGAGAGCCTTAGGAGTAACTGGTAATCTAATTCTTTCG
The DNA here is from genome assembly GCA_016840545.1 of Promethearchaeota archaeon. Taxonomy (GTDB): domain Archaea; phylum Asgardarchaeota; class Lokiarchaeia; order Sigyniarchaeales; family SOKP01; genus SOKP01. Next base: position 3,884 of record JAEOSD010000072.1, on the reverse strand, counting down.
ATAGGTTCTATTTCTCTGGCTTTATTTACTGCCATTCTAACTAAATCTTTTGCTTTTTCTGTAGCTTTTTCTGGCTCGTTCATATGCACCCAAGAACATTGATCTCTAATATTTGCCATTTGAAATAAATACCTATTTAAACCAGCTTCTCTAATAGTTTCTTGAAACAATGGTTCATGGGTCCTAGGCGTACATGAAGCAACTATAACACGATTAAGATGATATTCTTTTATCTTATCTTTTATTATTGTTTGAGTATCTGCTGAACAAGTGTATAGATTACGATCTGTTAAAACTACATTTGGAAGAGTACCTGCATATCTAGTCACTTCTGGAACATCCACAAATCCACCAATATTAATTCCACAATGACAGATAAATACACCAATTCTTGGCGGTTGACCATTTACAAAAATTTCAGGAGGAAGCGTTTTTTCTGTTATTAATGTACCTCGTTTTTCATATAAAAGCTGATTAACACAACCAGCAGCTGCACTAGCTTGAGTCACTGTGTCAGGAATATCTTTTGGGGATGAAAAGGCACCACACGCATAGATACCCGGTTTTGATGTTTGAACAGGATTAAATTTATCAGTTTTCGCAAAGCCAAACTCATTTAATTCTACACCAAACTTTTCAGCAAGATATTTTGCATCGTTAGGAGGATTTAATCCAACAGCCAAGACGACCATATGAAAATCTTCTTCCATTACTTTTCCATCTTCAGTTTCATATCTTATCCGTAAATCCTTTGTTTCGGGCACTTCTTTAATAGATGAGATGCGACTTCTTATATATTGAACACCATATTCTTCCTGGGCTCTAATAATATATTTATCAAAATCCTTCCCATATGCTCTTATATCCATGCTAAAAATCGTTGGTTTAATCTGATGCATATGCTCATGGGCAATTACAGCTTCTTTAGCTGTATACATACAGCATACTGAAGAACAATAAGGTTGTCCATTTCCGGAATAATCACGAGACCCAATACATTGGAGAAACGCCACTTTTTCTGGAATGTCACCATCTGAAGGGCGCAAGACTCTACCAGCATATGGTCCACTCGCACTTAAGATACGTTCAAACTCAATACTCGTTACTACATTTTTATACTTCCCGTATCCATATAAATTTGCTGCTTTTGGAATATATTCGTCAAAACCTGGAGCTAAAATTATTGCTCCAACGTTTATATCTACTTCTTCATCTTCTCTTTCATATTCTACTGCTTTAGCTTTGCAGACCGCAAGGCAAATTCCACATCCCACGCAGTAATCTCGATTTATAGCATAGACCAACGGGACAGCCTGTGGATATTTAACTGATGTTGCTGCATATTTTGCTAAACCCTCGTTGAATAGATCAATTGCTTCAACAGGACATTCTCGACCACAAACTCCACATCCAGTACATATATCTGGGTTTATATATAATGTTTTCTTTAAAACCTTGATAGTAAAATTGCCAGCTTCTCCTGATACGTCTAAAATTCTACAATTAATACTCAAATCTATATTCTGGTGACGTCCAGTTTCAACTAATTTTGGACTTACAATACACATAGCACAGTCATTTGTAGGAAAAGTTTTATCAAGCTGTGCCATTACTCCTCCAATACTGGTAGTAGACTCAATTAAATAAACCTTATAACCTGAATCTGCCAAATCTAGTGCTGCTTGAGATCCTCCAATACCAGCACCTACAATCATAACAGCTCCTACTTTTTCCATGTTTTTATCCCTCCTATAACCTTATAAAAACGGGTGTATTTCCAATAATTTCTCCAAAGTCAACTTGACTTCTCGACTTTAAAACTAACATATGTTCTAATACTAAACTAGGATCAATATCTAATTCTTTCGCTAGATCTTTTACAGATTTAGAATATTTTTCTAAAGCTAATAAAATCCTATGGCGTTCATATTCTTCTTTTATTGCGAGATCCATCAACTCATTAAATTTCTCTTCTGGAAACTTTTCTCCATATACATTTTCTTCTTCAGTAATTTTCCTCTCTCTACCTACTAGCGCCCTCATTCTCTCGCTAGAAACTGCTGCTTTTATTGCTCTAACGTTTTCAAGAAGTTCTTCATCAGGTTCTTCTCCATTAAGTGGTGAAGGGCCAAGTTCTTTAATATCATTTACAAATTTCGTAACAACTTCACTATACCTTTTTCCTTCTGAAGCTGAAACCCAATCTAATCGGATTCTATCTTCAAGTCCCGCAAGACTTAAAAATTTCTTTGTCATTTCAAATTTCTTTTCAGCTTCATAATTTCCGTCTAAATAATGACAATCTCCGGGATGGCAACCCATAACAAAGACACCATCTAGTCCTAATTCAAGAGCTTGTATAATAAATTTGGGATCAACTCGACCACTACACATAACCCTAATTACTCTCATATTGGGAGGGTATTGTATTCTACTTACTCCCGCTAAATCTGCACCCGCATAAGAACACCAATTACATAAAAATCCTAAAATTTTTGGCTCAAAACTCATAATTATTGACCTCCACAAGCTAATATTTCTGATATAATTTGATCATCTGTAAAATGTTTGATCACTATCGCTTGATTAGTACAAGTTGCGCCACAAAGCCCACAACCCTTACAAAGAGCTTCAATAATTTCAATCTCATCATTTTCATTCTTAATAATTGCATGGTATGGGCAAACTTTAACACAAACCTCACAACCAGTACATAAGGCTTTATTGAATTCAGGTAAGCTTGAAATAGCTCCTTCAACTTCAATCTCCTTATGAGATAATATTGTACTCGCTCTTGATGCTGCAGAATACCCCTGGCTTATGGCTTCTGATATATCCACAGGCCATTTTGCAGAACCTCCAATATATATTCCATCTGTTGCAAAATCACTAGGTCGGAGTTTAACATGTGCTTCTAAAAAGAAATTATTTGCTTCTGTTGGAACTTTTAACAACTGAGCAAGATCTTTATTATCAGAATTTGCAACTAAAGGTGTACTTAACACCAAAAGATCATAAGGAATCACCATTTCAGTTCCAATATATTCATTATACACTTTAACCTGATTTTCTTCAACATTTGGTAACTTATCTTCATTATATTTAACAAAAATAATTCCTTTTTCTCTAGCCCTCCTATAATATTCTTCATAATCAGTTCCAGGAGTGTATAAATCCCTGAATAATATTGTTAGGTGAGTGTTTGGATTTTGTTCCTTTATAATAAGGGCATTTTTTAGTGCAGTCATACAACAAACCGAAGAACAATATGGTATTTTATCATTTCGAGAGCCTGCACATTGAATCATAACAACATCTTTAGCCTTTATTTCCTTATTTTTTAATTTTGTTTCTAATTCAAACTGACTTATCCGCTTCTGCCCATCATAATTAAATAAACCTTTAGGATCTAGAGTAGAAGAACCAACTGCCACAATAATCGCTCCAACTTTTATTTCTCGGATACTTCCATTCACTTCTATTTCTGCTTCAAAGTTACCTACAAAACCATCAATATTTCTGACTTCTGATGAAGTAAGAATTTCTAGATTTTTAGCACTTTGAACGTTAGAAATAAGCTTTTCTACAAATTCTGATGCATCAATATCATAAGGGAATAATTTATAGAGTGAATTTAACCTTCCACCTAACTTATTTTCCTTCTCAACTAAAAAAATTTTAAATCCTTGGCGACTTAAACTAAGAGCAGCACTCATTCCCGCTACACCTCCACCTATTACCAATGCAGAAGGATTTATATCAACTTTTATCATATCAAGTGGTTCAAGTTTAGCTGCTTTAGCTACTCCCATTCTTACGAGATCCACTGCTTTTTCATAAGCTCTTTCGGGATCCTTCATATGAACCCAGGTACATTGATCTCT
>JAEOSD010000071.1 GCA_016840545.1 Promethearchaeota archaeon | reverse complement strand
ATCACAAAGAAAGAAGAATTAATCGAATTACTAAAAATTTTTCAAAATCAAATTAATAGGATTCAAAACACGTTTGATAAGTTAATAAATTATTTAGAGGGGTCAAGTAATCGTGCAGTTGGAGAAACAAGTTCAAATTTACAACCTCCTCCTGCTGGAACAGAGAAGAAACCCAAAATTGAGCATGATCTGGGAATATTAGAACCCCCTAAAGATATAACTCTTACAGAATTACCCATTAAGCCTAATCAATTAAAAAAGACTGCAGAAGATGTTTTTATTGGATTACCTGTTGAGGAGAAGGTTGATTTAAAACCAGCTCCCAAACTTACTCCTAAGAAAAAACCAAAGAAGAAAGATCTAAAAGCTGAAAGGGATGCTTTAGAGAGTAAACTAAATTCAGTTCATAATTTATTAGACTTTATTGAAAAGAAACATAAAGCAGGAACAATTAATAAACAAGATTATAATAAAAGAATAAGTCAGCTAAGAACAGATATTAAAAAAACACAAGAAAGAATTGATGAGTTAAACAATTTATTATAAAATTTTTTTAAATCCTTATCTTATATTCCTCATGAATTTTGGCTGAATTGTAATTAGGTAGGATGGTTCTGATCATGTCCACATGAGCTATTACAACTCATTCCTATTTGAAAAGGATTTGCAATAGGATCGGGAGTTAATCCCGTTTCAATCAGTTTGAGATTTAGGTTTATTAATTTTCCAGCTAAAGGAGGGTTCATATCTACCATTACATAATCATCTTCGACATATATTATCCAACCTGGAGATGACATTTCATTCAATCCAACTACTTCTACCATTTTTCCAATTTTTATCTCCTTATCAGGAGGAAACTGTTCTTTTGGTATTTTTTCAACAAGTAGAGGGTCAAATAAACCAAAGGCTTCTTCTGGCTGAAGTATAATTTCTTTTGATTGACCAATTTCCATTCCAATAATTGCATTTTCAAATCCACGAAAAACCTGTCCAGCGCCTACTTGAATTTTAATTGGGCCTCCATTACTAATTTCACTTGAATCAATTAGTATCCCTTTATCATCAGATAAGATATATTCAACCTTTACCACATCTCCAGGCTTTATTCCCATGATTATCACTTTTTTAGAATAATTCTAATTAGATTAAGAATATAGTATTTAAGATTTAATTGTTTATAAAATAAAGATGAAAAGAAATTATTTGTTTATACTCAATAATGAATTCTGAATTATTTGAATACTTTAAAAAAAACATATAAAATTAAAATTGCTATTTAAAAGTTTATTTTAATGATGATCACACCCACAACCACATGCTCCAGGAGGATCTGGCTCACAACCAATTTCTACAATTTTAATTTTAAAATTTAGTATTTTTCCTGCTAATGGATGGTTCATATCAATTACAACGAATTCGTCATTCACCTCTATAATCCTTGCAACGGAGCAATTTCCATCAGGAGCATCAATTCTTAATAGCATCCCTACTTCGGGGTCCATCTCTTTTGGAAATTGATTATGCTCTATTTTATGTTTTAACTGTGGATGAAATTCTCCATATGCTTCTGAGGGTTGAAGTTCAATTGAAAACTCATCTCCAAGTTTTTTACCAATCATAGCATTATCAAAACCAGGTATGACATGTCCAGCTCCAACTTCAAACTTTAAAGGAGTATTCTCATTTAGTTCAGTGCTATCAAAGATAGAGCCGTCCTCTAACCGTCCTTCATATTCAACTTTTATTATCTCGCCTTTTTTAATTGACATAGTGATCTATATTCTCTTTTTAATTATAATAAAAGAAAGAGATTTTATTATTGAATTGTTTATAAATTAAAAAGAAATGTAAAGTAGTTTTTATAACAAATTCTTAACTCTTATAGTCTGATTTTGTTCGAGCAATTTTTTTTTAAAAATTGAAAAAATAATTAGAATTATATTTTATTTCTATCTACCACTTTTAGCTCCATAACAATATTTCCCCATCCACCACATTTCACACCAGTATCAAAACAGCTTGCTTGGTTAAACCGCATTTCATTAGGATCTATACCCGCATATAATAATTCATTTACAGAATGAATTAATTTATCTAATTCAGATAGCGCATAGATACACACCTTTTTAGGGCATAATTTAGTAAGCAAATTACCTGCACCATCAAAATAAAACTTATCTCCTACTTTATGTTGGCTATTACAACCATGAGATTCAATAACCTCAGCAATTATAGTTTTGCCCAATAATTTTAATGATTTTGAAAGAACATCAACATTTCTTGGATTATCAAGAAAGGCCTGTAATTCCTCATCATTATATCCAAAATTCTCTTTAATATTATTTTTCATTTCTTCACTAATATTCATAAATTCTTTCACTTATGATTTTTTAATTTGAGTTTTTTAGGATAATTTAAAATGAAATTTACATATATCATCTCCTTTAGAGATTCTTTTTTCTGGTATTATGTCTCCATTAATATCTAGTGCTTCTAACCATCCTTTATGTCGATAATTACAAGCACATATGTACTCTTCTTCTTTCTTAGATTTTTGAACTTCTTTCCAAATGAAACATTTGTCAACAATAGCAACCCCCTCATTCTCAGATTTAGTAAAAAATTTGAATTTCATTACTTTTGGTATAAGAACTTCCATAAATGTATTAAAAATTTTAAATAATTGTGGAATTGATTTAGTGTCTCCTTTACGGATTCCCAATGAGTTGAGAATATGACGAGCCTCGATTTTTCCCATAGAACGTATTACTTTTTCATTTAAATTATTTGCTTTCTCAATTCCAAACTTTTTTTTTGATTTTAAAAACCATTGGCCATCGTGTTGAGCCCAACACATTTGTAATATGAATTTCTGCGTTTTTAAGGGGATGTCATATTTATCTTTTATTTGTTTTTTTGAGGATATATCTTCTAAATCATTTACTAACATTTTCTAATCTAAACGTTGTTTATTCTTCAATTACAAATTTAATGCAAATATTTAAAACTTTATCCGATCAAAAAAAACTAGTTTTAAGTTGAAACTAATATATATGATTAATGATGTCTAAAGATTTGATGGAAGATTTAAAAGAATTTCTGAATGATGCAACTCTTTCTACATATGAGATCAGTGCCTATATTACACTTTTAGTTTCCTCAAAATCTAATCCTCCTACTGCCAGAGAAATATCTTATGAATCTAATGTACCAAGTGGCAGAATCTATGAAGTACTGGAGGACTTAAAGAATAAAGGATTAATTGAAATCATTGAATCTCGACCAAAAAAATATAAAGCTTTATCTCTGAATAAGGCATTAGATAATTTAATTAATTTTCAATCTAATGAAAATAAACGCAAGATAGATTATTTATATGATAGGGCAAAAATCTTAGAATCAGCATTGTATAATTCAGATGTATTAGTTCAAAAAGAACCTTCAAAAATATTTTGGTCAACTGCTTTTGGAACAAAATCAATTCTCTCATTATATGGTAAATTTATAAACGAAACGAAGGAAGAAATTATTTTTAATGAATTTATCAATAAAAGTACTATAAAAGTATTACCTCATGCAAAGTTAATTTATGATCCTCTTAAAAGAGCCGTTGATCGAGGTGTAAAAGTTAAAGATTTATGGTCTTTTGAATATGATGAGCGTCCGCTTACAGAAAAGCAAAAGGAAGAAAATTCTAAAACTTTTAATGAAATAAGAAAATTACAAGAAGATATTTATGGTTTATCAACAGATATGCTTGGATTTGAAATGAAGTATATTTATCATAGAACTCCAACATATTTCGATATTTTTGATGGAAAGAGAATTATATTTAAATTACAGAATCCACTTAAACCATACCAAATCTTCACATGCATGAATGTAGTAGATACCAGTCTTGCCGAAGATTTAAGAAAAAAATTCTTTAGTATGTGGACATTTGAAGCTATTGATGATTAAAAGTAATATTTAACTTTTAGAAAATCCTCCATGATGAAATTCTATTTTAAAATCAGAAATTTTTTTATTTAAGCAAAATTTCTTAATTCTTTCCTCAATTATATCCCACCGTGCATGGTTAACTCTGAAATCTTGATATAATGGTAATAGTCTAGAATACTGAACCTTTATTATATTCATAATACGGGGAATGTTATGCGGGCGAAAATTTAAGTTTTCAAACATAAAACCATCTGAGTAATCAAATGTTTCTTCAATGATTGCTTGGAAATCTGTTAATTCTGGAAAAAAGGGTGAAATAAAGGTGTACGTATGAATATTATTTTTGTGAATTTCTTTCAGTGCATTTAATCGTTCTAATGGTCTGGAAGCACCTGGTTCAATTATTTTAGCAAACTCTTTATCTAAAGTATTTATTGAAATGCCTACTTCTATATTTTCAAATTTCTTGAATAAATCGATATCCCTTACAACAAACTTAGATTTAGTAAGGATAGAAATTTCAGCCTCCGTTCCAATGAGTTTTTCTAATATTTTTCTTGTATTTTGATATTTTAATTCTAAAGGGATATAAGGATCTGTTACTGAACTTAATAAAATTCTTTTTCCATTGTATCGCTGAGGTTTTATTTTATCATAATCATAAGTTTTTACATCTAAAAACTGACCCCATTTGTCACCTTTATGATTAGTAAATCTTTTCATAAATTCAGCATAGCAGTAAATGCATCCATGCTGGCAACCAATATATGGATTAATTACAAAATCTATAGTTGGAATATTGCTTCTAGTTATAATATTTTTAGCTTCTTTATATTGAATTTTCAAGATTGAAATAATTCCATTATATACAATGAAGATTAATACATTTAAAAAAAGGTAATATAAAGATTTTATTTTATTATATCGGTAATAAAACAAGTTTCCATGATTTTTACTCCCTTAATTTGTGAAATCTTCTCTTCTATTAAGGGATTAAACTGTTCTATTGAGGGGATTTCTACTTTAATAAAGAGCCCGCAATCACCGCTGAGCCTCCAGATATCCGTAATTTCTTCAATTTCTATTAACTCTTTCATAATAGTTTTTATCTCCTTAAAATCAGGTTCGATTTTTACTGTTGCTCGCGTTTTTGGTTTAGAATTAATCGTGTATTCAATTGTGTATCTCTTAATTGTTCCATCCTCTTCTAGTTTCTTAACTCGTCGCCTAACTGTTGCTTCAGTTTTTCCAACTCTCTGACTTATATCATTAAAAGAAATTCTACTGTTTTCTTTTAACTCTTCTAGGATCTTTAAATCAATTACATCCATGATAAAACCTATTTTAATATTATTTTTCAATTTTACATATTCTAATTATTAATTGTGATAAACCAATATATATTTTTTTTCTTTTTACTATTATATTATAATATAATCATTTCGCGCTTTCTTCATTTTGTCGATAAAAAAAAAAAATATGTTTAACTTCTATCAATAAATTAATATTTTTTCAGATTTTCAATAAATTCAATGAAATTAAATAATTTTGGATGAATTTTAAATAAATTACATTATCAATTTAAGAAAAAATTCATTAACATTCAAATTTTCTAGAAAAATATGTCTGATCTATTCCTTGGATTAGATTGCTCAACTCAGTCATTAACTACCATATTAATTAATTTTAAATCTAAGGAAATTGTTTTTACTAATAGGGTGATTTATGACAACGCCTTACCACAATACAATACAAAAAATGGAGCTTACTTTTTTAAGAATGGTGTTGTACATTCAAATCCTCTTATGTGGGTTGAAGCATTGGAGTTATCTTTTGAAAATTTAGTAGATAACGGACTTGCAATAGAAGAGATAAAAGCAATATCAGGTTCAGCCCAACAACATGGAACAGTATACTTAAATAAAAATTTTAAAGAAGTACTTCAATCATTAGATTCAAAAATATCATTGAGGGAACAATTAAAAACTATATTTTCAAGGGAAACGAGCCCTATTTGGATGGATTCTAGCACTTCAAAGCAATGTGAAGAAATACGTAACGCCTTAGGGGGATTAAAATCGACAATCAGAATCACAGGTTCAAATACTTTCGAAAGATTTTCTGGCCCACAGATCAGAAAATTTTATCAAGAAGATCCAAATGCTTATTTTAAAACTTCAATAATTCATCTTGTAAGTTCCTTTATATCTTCATTACTATTAGCTAAAAATTCTCCAATAGATCATGGAGACGGTGCTGGTATGAATTTAATGAATATAAAATCTAAAGAGTGGGATCACAGAGCTTTAGAAGCTACCGCTCCAAATTTAAAGGAGAAATTACCGCTTTTGTGTAAATCTTATGAAATTATTGGCAATATATCCCCTTATTTTGTTGATCGATATGATTTTTCTCCAGAAACATTATTAGTTGCTTGGTCGGGGGACAATCCCAACAGCTTAATTGGTATTGGGCTTACAGAGAAGGGAAAAGTAGGTATTAGTTTAGGAACGAGTGATACTTATTTTAGTTATATGAAGGATCTCTACTTTGATTTAAAGGGTGAGGGTCACGTCTTTGGCGCGCCTACAGGAGATTATATGGGTTTAATTTGTTATAAGAATGGCTCTTTGGCAAGGGAAAAAATTAAGGATAAGTTTAACATCACATGGGAAGATTTTTCAGATATATTGAATCAAACTCCTCCAGGAAATTATGGAAAAGTTATGCTCCCTTACTTTTTCCCTGAAATAGTTCCATATGTATTAGAACCAAAAATATATCGTTTCGGATTTGATGAAAATGATTTAAAAGGCAATGTAAGAGCAATTATTGAAGCCCAATTTCTTTCTATGCGACTCCATTCTGAGTGGATTAATGAAAAACCAAAAGAGATATACGTAACTGGCGGTGCTTCTATAAATAGAGAAATATTACAAGTAGCTGCTAACATTTTTAATAAGAAGATACGGGTCTTTGAGATTTCTGATTCAGCAGCACTAGGCGCCGCACTTAGAAGCGTAAAATCCTATTATGATTTTCTTGGAGAGGAAATTAAATGGTCCAAGATAGTAAGCAGGATTTTGCCTATCCAAAGGAGTGAGGTTATTAAGCCTTCAAGGAATTATAAAGAATTATATGCTGATATGCTTGAAGTATATAGGAAGTGTGAAGATTTTTCCCTAAAAAATGGTGAAAATCCTGAAAAAATAAGAAAAGAATTTATTAAAAAATATTTTAAAAATAAAAAAAAATAATCTAGTTTATTCAAATTTAAATTGAGTTGATTTTGTGGCAAATAGTTTTATAAATAATCATTCAAGATCTAAAAATCTTTATATACGATGATAAATTTGATCCTTTCTAACTTACTTCTAAATAAGGTGTTTTATTAATGGAAATTAGAAAAATTCTATGTATTATATCTGGTATTATAACTCTTCTTGCAACTTATGTTTTTGCTTGGTTTGTTGTCGATATCTTAGGTACTAATTATTATGGTCATGGTATAGGAGTGATAATGAGTCTTCCAGATACATTTGCAAATGCAGAAACAATTGCTACTGTTTGGGGCGCACCTACTTTTGCTATTTATATTGTAGGAGGTTGCCTTATATTCTTCTTATTTTCAGGTATTATAATATTACTTGGATTAAAGTATCGTGTATTTGCTATTATTGGAGCAATAATGCCTATCCTTATAGCAATTGCTGTTATCTCAGGTCCTTTTAATGCTCCTCCAAATCTTATAGATTATATATCACTATTTTCGAGTGAAACTTTAGGAGGATTTCCCCTAAATCTAGCAATTGGACCATCAGCATTCGGAGCTTCTGTATCTCTAGGGAATTATTTATTACTTGCAGGAGGAGTTTTAGGCATTATTAGTGGAGTTTTACCCAAAGACTAAAATAATAAATAATAGGGGAAATTTTAAGAAAGGAAGTAAATTTTTTTTATTTTTTATTTTTCATAAAAAACTTAACTAAAATACTCATTTATTGATTTATAAATATGCCAATTAAATTATTACAAGATCCAAGAAAGAAGAGAATTTTCCTTATAATTCTAACTGTTGCAATAATTTCAGCCTTTACTATAGTTATAATTTTTATCACTATAAACATCTTAACTGATAATATTAACGGAGGAGGATGACCATGTCCATCGTTTTTTCATCAAAATATAAATTATTTAAAATTATGGTGAAGAATGACTCTTATGAAAAAAATTTAGTCATAAGACGACTTGCCCCGCGAGGGTACATAAATATAATACTGATAAGAATAGTAATAGTATTTTTATTATATTATAAATTCTTATTATTTATTAATTAACAAAATTCTTTTAAGTGCTTAAAACCTCTTAAATTACAAATTTTTGTAAAAATGTTTTTCTGGTGAAAAATTTATGTCTAAAGAGATTCCAGAAGCTGTTAAAGAAGCGCTTCGCAATATAGGATTAACTGATTATGAAATAGCAATCTATCTTACCCTTATTGTAAAAGGACCAATGGATGCTCGGGAATTGTCAGAAGCTTCAGGAGTGCCCTACTCTCGTATATATAATATTCTTACACAGCTGGAAAAGGAGAAAATGTGGATAATTAAAGAAGAAGAATCTCGCCCCTCAAGATATTTTGCAAAAAGTCCAGATGAAGCATTAATTATTGCTAAAAAACAGTATAATGATAGTTTTGATGGTTTTTCTAATAAAATAATCCACACACTTACACCTATTTATCAATCTCATGATGCTCCTATTAAAATCGCATTATATATACACAGGGGTAGAGATGTATGTATAAATCGAAGTTTAGCCTTAATAAATATGGCTAAAAACTCAATTTATTTAATTGCCCCTGAATATGAATTTTTGGAAGTATTTCATGATGATATGAAAAAAGCAAGGGCTAGAGGAGTCACTAACATAAGAATATTAGTAGAGGAACACTCTTTTGAAGATAATAAATTCAATGAATTAATCACTAAATATAGTGAAATTGCTGAAATCAAAACCAGAGATCAAGTGTTTGGAACTGCTGTTATCATGGATGAAGGGGAAGACGCGTTTCTCGTCTTAACTCAGAAAATCTTTAAGAAACTCAGTTACTTTGGTGCCGTTACGGACCATATAGCATTTGGACCTGCTGCTAACTATTACTTTAGTTATCTATATGATACTGCCGAAGCTGTTAAATTAAAATAATTTTTAGCTCTAAATTTTTTTAAATACTTGAACAAAGTTGGCTCCAGCAATTTTTGCCTATTTTTACATCACTATACCCCTTTTAGATAAAAAGTAAATTAAGATTTTACCATTTTATTGTGATGGCTTTTTCGGGGCATACTTCAACACATTTAAAACAACGAGTGCATAATGAACCCCAAATTGGGGTTATTCGCCAATCTTGGGGATCATATGGATCTTCTTGTTCCTTCTCAGTTCCAATAGTTTCATGCATTACGAAAACGGCTGGATCGCAAACCTTCAAACATAAACCACAATCTCGTGGGTCAATTTTACCACTTTCACCACATTTGGAATAATCTATACCTATATTAACTTTTTTTCCCATGGTTATTATCACCTAATATTTTCCATCAAATCCAGGGTAATCTTCTCTTGGAATTAATTTTAAAGCGTCATAATTACATGCATGTCGACAAATACCACATCCAAAACACTTATCATAATTTATAATAACTCTATTCATTGAAGGAATAAACTGGATAGCATTTAATTGGCACATAGCAACACAAGATTTGCACCCTTGACATTTATCTTGGTCCAATTGGATGATATATTCTGCCTTGTACATTGCCATTAAGTTGAATTTAGATCTCAAAGTAAATGCTCCACATTCAGGATTTTCACAAGAGCAAATTGCATTAATATAAGGAACTGGTTGAAACCACACAGTAGAAATATAACCTTTCTTATTGAATTCCTCTAATTTTTCCATAGCTGTTTCACGATCTATCCTAACTGTTCTTTCTTTAGGAATAAATCTTGGAAGTTTTTCAAGAACTTCTGACAAAACACCGAAGTTAATACAAACTGCTTCTTTTTCTTTCCTCTGCATCCAACGGCACATACAATAATTGCAAATTATCGGTTCAGCAGCTAATTCAGACATAATTATTTTAGCGTCTTCTAAGGGTATAACCTGGCCAAAATGTCCATCTGCATTTATCGGGTTTCTATTTTTCTTTTCACTATGAATCATATTTTCAGCTCGCCAACGCAGAATTCTCCCAATAATTGGCATTTTTAATTTATATCCTAAATTCTTAGAGGAAAATCCCATAATCCTCCTAATGAATACTTGTTCAAAATTCATCCATTGTTCGGTCAAATACTCTTTCATGTTTTCTTTTTCAGCGAGTTCATTAGAATAATTATAAGCATTCATATACCATTTTTTACCAGCACCATGTTTCATACACCATTGACACATCATCAATCCCTTTTTCCTAATCCATTTTATAATTAATTCTTTTTGAAGAAAAATTAAACTATTTATTTAAATTTTTTAATCTTCCTAATCGAGTAATTAATGTAGTGCTTTATAACAACACATCTAAAAAAAATAGAATTATTGAAAACTGTCAGAAAAAAGAATATTGAAAAAATGGTCTATTAAAGTTTTAAAAGTAATCAATGAATTCTGTATTATGGACTATTAATGTAAAATATTATTTGGAAGATAAATTATGTATTGCCCCAATTGTGGTGAATATTTAAGGGAACCAAATCAAAGGTTCTGTCATAACTGCGGAAGTAAACTTTCAGACAATTCTGAAGATTTTCAAATGGCAAGTGAAAGAGATCAGTATGTCAAGACATCATTAAAAGCGTCAGAGCAAGTCTATACTGATGTTCCAGTTATTCAACAAAAACCAGTTGTGAAAGGAGGAGTGGGTACACATTCAAAAAAGTGTCTAGGCTACGCCATCACTTCTATTGCTATTGCGGCAGTTGGATTCTATATTGGTTTTATCATTTTCATGTTCTCAAGAAGGTGGATATATAACCCAAGTATGGTTAGAAGGATAATCTGGTGGATAATAATCGCATCAATCCATCTAGTGGGGTTAATGTTTGGAAGTTCATCTAGAACACATAATAAACATGCTAAAAACCTTGAACCAGTAAATGCTGTTGAGAAAGTTGGAAGTGCACTGGGGATTATAGGAATTATTATCAATGTAATAGCTATAGGAATATTCTTTTTATTACTGACGATGAACATCTCTCTGTATTTACTTTGATACTCTTAAATTCTTCATAGAACTCTCTAAAGATTTTAAAAATTCATTTTTTGATCTTAAATAATCCATCATACCAGAACTAATTTCACCCATATTCGAATAAGGCAAAAAATTTATATTACAAACACGCCCAATAACTACTTCATAACCATATAATAAAAATAGAAGTAATAAAATTATGTAAAAAGTTACTTAAGAAAAGCTCTCTTACCCAAATAGATAAAAAGTTCTCCTAATTCAAAAAGAGTGAGCGGATAAACTAACTGTGCCATATCATTTCTTAAATCTTGTTTATTTTTACCAGCTGTAATCAACTTTTTAATATCCTCAACATAGTCATCCATATTTAAAAATAAAATCTCAATCTTGTCTGTACCTGTAAGCTCCGCTATATCCTTATCAAGATGTTCCTCAACTTGATTTAATAATCCTAGTTTTAGTTTGGGATCTAAACTATATTTTGAGATTAAACGATTTATTTCTTCAATAATGATATTTAAACTTAAGTTCCAGTCTTTATTTTCCTTATATCTAGGGATTAAAAGTTTACTTATTAACATTTCAAAAAGAGTTTTGGGAGCTTTCTCATCGAATTCAACTTCTAATCCACTAGTTAATTTTAAATTTTGAACCAACTTGAACCTCAACTCAAAAATTTAATTTTTATATTCTTATTAAATAATAGACTATTTTTTTTTTAATGTTTTGGTAACATAACATTCTTACTTTAAATTTTATGACTCAAAATCTCGATTAGGAGTCGATTCCTATTGGAATTGTTTTTTTATCAAAATGAACGATTTTGTCCAAGTGGAACTAGAGGAATCTTACATTTATGTAGTTCTATAAGAAGATATTTCTTAGTTTAACCAGATGCCTTTTTAAATTAAATATTTAATAAGGAAGGAGGAGAATCGGAATCAACGATATTTTCAAACATGTTAAAAAGAGGAGACGTATTTATCTAATAACAGGGTTAAGGGTTGAGGTATTTGAGCCTTTCGGCTTTAGGTATAAGAATATATTTTGATATCATTATGATCCGATTCTTAGTTGATAGATTAATTATGACCGAGCTAATATTTAAATGTTTATTTTTTCCTATGACAAAAAGGAAAATTTAGGAAAATTAAGTTAATTCAAATTGCAATTTGGTTTGCCATGTTTTGAACCTATTATTAAAATTTCCTACGCTTTTTAATAGAAAAATTTGTAATAGATTTAAAATACTTTCTTTCGAATTTTTTTAATGAGTTTATAATCATAATTAATTTTGTTATTATTGCTTAATTCAATCAACGCATTAAATATCATAAATTTTCCATACTTTTTATTAAAATTATTGATAACTAATGTAAATAGTTTCTTACCTTTAAGAGTAAATTTTGAATATTGGTTGATATAATTTAAAATTTCTTCTTTTAATAGAATTTTAATATTTTTATCATAAAATCTGGCTATTTTAAATCCTGAAAATTCTGTACACAATAACTTCCAATTTGGAACTTTCATAAAATTGGAGTTCTGGTAAAAAAAGGTCATATATTTAAATCTAAACATGCCTCTTTTTCTTTTATTTAATAATTTAGAAAAGTGAAGCGCAAAGGGGATTGATATTGATATATTTTTTTTAAAATGAACTAAATTAATATAATAGACGCGTCCACCATACATTTTATGCAAGAAGTTTTCAGCAGGGCTAATTTTAATCTCTTTTTCATTCTTTGGCAATTTTGGTGAAACCACACAATTTCCTTGCCCATGGAGTATCCATAGTACGTAAATTCCTTTGTCATTATAATCTTTTGTTCTATTTTTTAACTCTTTCACGGAAATTTTCGAATTCTGTACCTCTATAACTATCTTCTTACCGTTATTTAATTTCAAGTAGATATCGGCAAATCTATTGCCAAAATATTTTTCGAGAGATTTTTCTTTAATATTATCATTATTCTCGCATAAATTTTGACACAATAATACTTTTAGAGCTTTATGAATTCCAGATTCCGCTGGTGTACTAATTAAGGAGAGTTCTTTCATTTTGCTTTCTTTTCAATCAGAAGCCTGATATGTGAATAAAAATAATAAGATAAAAAAAGAAGGAGTTTCATAATTTTCTATATTTTTAATGAGTTTAAGATTATATTAACATAAATGAAAATAATTATATGTTTCGCCATCATATATTCTTACTACCTTGAAATCCAAAAAAAATGATTAAAATAAACGAGGTAAATAGAGCTATGTTAATTATGATTACAACATGGTGTCCCCCACATAAAGCAATAGACCTAGCAAAATTATATTTGAAACAACCTAGAGAGCTACCTTTTGTTAAAAAATGGCGCATTTTTAATACAGTAGCAGGAAAGGATGGTATGAAGGCATATCATTTAATTTATACAGAAAAGGGAAAAGGTGAAGAAGCAGCAATGGAACTTAACAAATATTTTTTCCCTTTTAGCCAAATTGAAGGTTTTTGTATCCAATCTGAACTATTAATGGGAGTTTCAGATAGCTATAAGGCAGCTGGGATGAAATGGGAGTAAAGAAAATTAAAAATCCAATTTCTAAATAACTTTTTTTTTTAAATATTTCTAATATATTTCTCTATTAAACACTAGTATACTTCATAAATTCACCTATCTGTATTGAATTAAAAATAAAAAATTACTTGAAGTATGTGAGAAATATGGTAGATAAACATTCTCAAAGTTTTTTCGGGCAATCAACGGGGATAACGGTATTAAGCCCCTCTAGAAGCGATCCCTATCTGTATTTCAAATGTATTCAGAAAAAACAAAATGGAAGTTGGGAAAAACCCTCTGCAGGAGAAGGAAAGACAATAAAATGTAATTTAGACGAACTAATAATGATATTACAAGTCTTAAAAAAAAATGAGAAAGCATGGTCAAGTTTTCATAATTTTAATGATTCAAAAACACAGATTTCATTTAAATGGGACGAAAAGAATGATAAAAAACTAATGATAAAGATTGGAAAATACTCTAAGGTTTTAAATTTTTCCCAAGTCGAACTATTAAGGCTATTATTGAAACATATGCTCAAAGAGAAAATAGAATATGCTACAACCTCAAATTTTATCGGAAATAAGAAGGCTTCAAAAGAGAATATAAAAAAATTTAAAGAAAATCAAATTATTGCTCCAAAATCTAAAGAAAATAGTAAAGTAGATGAGGGAAAAATTAGCCAAATTGAAGGATCGATTAAAAATTCGACTGATAAAGCTCTTTTAATAAATTTTAATAACGATACAGAAATATGGATTCCAAAATCAACGATTAAGTCAAATTATAACATAGAAGATGACTCAAGTCAAAGATTTCTAATTGATGAATGGATTCTAAAGAAGAATAACTTAATTTATAATTAATTTAATTCTTTACTTCCTCATAAGTTCTGGAAGATATTTTTCTTCACATAGCATTCTAAGTTCTTTATTATAATCAATCATTTTTTTAGCTATCTCGGGATGAGATAATAATTCCAATTCTGCTTTATCATTTCTATCCCATAATAAGTAAGGGGTTTCTTCATAAGGAACTAGTTCTTTTACTTCATTTATCCAGCTTTGTGGCAATTCATTTTTCAATTCAACCCCTAACATTCTTGAGAGGAAAATTGTCCACGCACGTGGTACAACCGTCATCAAATAGCCTCCTCCACCAACAGCGATCCATCTATTTTGACAATAATCTCGTGCGGTAGTTCT
The DNA here is from genome assembly GCA_016840545.1 of Promethearchaeota archaeon. Taxonomy (GTDB): domain Archaea; phylum Asgardarchaeota; class Lokiarchaeia; order Sigyniarchaeales; family SOKP01; genus SOKP01. The sequence continues at coordinate 702 of JAEOSD010000071.1, read as the reverse complement.
CATTGTTTGAGCAACATCCCTATACACTGAAATTGATAAGCCCATTTGGGTTAACGGATCATTAAAATGCATATCAACACCCAATTGTGTGAATAACACATCTGGAGCAAATGCTTCTAATAATCTTGGAATACAATACCTAAATAACTTTAAAAACATTTTGTTGCTTGTTCCTGGTAACAATGGGAAATTGATTGCATAACCCTTTCCTCTTCCTTCTCCTACTTCATTGGTATTACCTGTTCCTGGGAATAAAAATTTTCCGCTTTCATGGAAAGAAATTGTTAATACAGTGGGATCATCATAAAATAACCATTGAACACCATCTCCATGATGGCAATCAATATCAAGATAAGCAATTTTAATATCTTTTTTAAGCGTTTTTAAATGTTGAATCGCAACAGCAATATCATTAAAAATACAAAATCCAGAGGCTTTATTTCTAAGCGCATGATGTAAACCTCCTGCAGGATTAAATGCTATTTGAATATCATTCTCTTTCCAAACTAGATTAGCAGCGGTTATACTAGCTCCACAAACTAGAGCTGATGCTTCATACATTCCTTTAAAAATAGGGTTATCTCCTGGTCCTAAACCGTAAATATATGGTTGAATTTCTCTATCTAATGGATTTTCGCTTAATTTTGATACAATATCTACATATTCAGCAGAGTGAACTCTTTCTATTTCTTCCTTTGTGGC
>JAEOSD010000190.1 GCA_016840545.1 Promethearchaeota archaeon | reverse complement strand
ATCTATATAAGTATCCAACACAAAAAGTGGGGGAAATTGCAAGAAAATTTGGATTAGCTCATTCCACAATAGGGAGTTCTGTTAAAAGATTGGAAAAAGAAAATTTAGTTAAATATAAAAGATATCAATTGGTTGAACTTACAGAGAAAGGCAAAGATTTAACTATTGAATTATCTAGACATGCGCAATTACTTGAATTATTGCTTTGTAACGAATTAGGAATTACAGCAGAACAAGCCCATCAAGAAAGCGAGAAGTTTAATCTGCTATTTTCATGCGAGACTATTAACAAAATTTGTGAAAAGTATAATCATCCAACAACATGCCCCTGTGGAGATGTAATAAACAATTCTCCTAATTGTTTCTGTGAAGAATATACAAGGGAATTTTGATTGTTTTAGATTAAGAACCGAATTATTATAGAATATAATCTAAATAGATAAAAATTAATCAACTTTAGCATATTTAATGAGTGAAGTAAATAATCAACCTAATATTGAGAGTTATAGATTTCACCATATAGATACTAATAAATGTAAGCAGTGTAAAGATTTTTCATGTGAAGAAGCTTGTTTCAGAGGAATTTATGAGGTTGTTAATAAAAAAGATCAACCAAAATGCATTGTCATTGAAGAACGGGAAGATCGATGTGTTAAATGTCATATTTGTACGACTACTTGCAAATTAAGGGCAATTACTATAGATTAATCTTTTTAACTATTTTTAATTTCAAATAAGCAAAGTTATCATTTTTAAGTTATTTTTTTCCAATACTTAACGTATTTTATAATTGAAAAATTATAAACAATAAATTACAAAAATTATTATTCAAATTATAAAATCAAAATAATTTTTAAAAGGGATAGTATATGATTTCAGAAAAATTAAAACTGGATGATATCGATCGACAAATAATTACTTTAGTACAAGAGGATCCGAATCTTACACATACTCAGATTGCTGAAAAGATCAATCGGTCCCAACCTACAGTAGGTATGCGTATAAAAAAGCTTGAAAAGGAGGGAATACTCCAATTTCAACCAGGAATTAACTTTAAGAAGGTGCAGCTCCATTTATCAACCGTTGAAATTAATACCCGTAATCCTGAGGAGGTTTTGGAAATGGGGCAATGTTGTCCATTCATGTTAAATGCTTTCAGGTTAAGTGGAGATCATAATATTTGTATACTCCTTGCTAGTAGTAGTTTAAGTAAGCTTGATGCTATTGTTAATTATCATTTTCGAAAAAATCCAGAAGTGAGTTCAGTATCAATGGAAATAGTTACAGATATAGCAAAAGATTTTGTATTACCTATTGATTTTGATTCTGAACATCATGAGCCTAATGATGAAGTAGGCTGTGGAGAGAAATGTAAATATAAACTAGCTAAAATGAGAGGAGACATTTAATATTAAATCATTTTTAAATTAACTCATTAAATTTGAATAAAAAAAAAGATTTTAGGCTATTCTTCTTTCTCTATTTGATCAAACTTAAATTTAGGAAGATTTACATTAAGGTTGCAATTTGGTCCACAATTATCTGAATGAAAATCAAACCTTTCAATTTGAAAATCAATAGGGACAACAAAATCATGTACAGATTCTATTAGTACATTCGTTTTTACATTAATTACATTTGGATCTTTTCTAAAGCATACATCCACTAGTCTTTCAATTGTTTGGAGATCTGAAGCAGATATAAAGCATAATAAATTAAATTCACCAGAAATTTTAAAAGCATGATTAATAAAAGGACAATTCTTAATTTTTTTAACCACCGCTTCGACATCTTTAGTAGATATAAACGCTATAGCCACTTTTATATCAACCTTTTTAATATTAAATCCAACTTGTTTTGTTAATAAATTTTTACGCTCTAATTTAATAATTCGAGCACCAATTGCAGGCTGACTTTTCTCCACTTCGATAGCAATCTGGCTATGAGTAATATCTGGATCTTTTTCAATCATTTCAATGATTTTGTAATCATCATCATCAATATTTAATAATTCCTTAAAAGTTTTCTTTATCATCTTTTTAATCTTTTACCTTTTTGGATTTTGATTAATTATTAATTGATTTATTCCTTGTACCTAGAGAGGGATTTCTAATTTAAATTTTGTTTCTATGAATATAAAATTTAATTATACTTATCATTAAGAATTATGAATAGTTATGATTAAGATCTTTTATTTTATAAATTATTATCTGGAACACCTTATATTGATAAAGGTTTGGGATTTAAAAAGAGTTAAATCGGAATAATTTTTTAGCTAAAAGAGACATCTATATATTTAGTATGTTTTTAACATTAAAGAATACTTATGAAAAGATTTAATATTACAATGACAATAATAAATCCAATCATTCCTATCAAAAATTTTAGAGGTTCTCCTTTTTCTTTCTCAGGAATGACTTCTCTTACAATTATGTATAAGATTATTCCTGATATAAAAGAGAATGCGATAAATAAAAGCTCAGTGTTAAGATCGATAAAGATTTTAATAATAAACCCAATAAGAATACCAGATATAGCTGAAGTTGCTAATAAATATTTTTTAATCGATCTGGTATCAGTTTCCGGCTTTTCATAAATATCCAAATCAGTAAAAATGATATGGACTTCTGATCTGTTTGTTATAATTGTTCGGAACCAAGCAAATATAAAAAAGAGTATTCCATCTACAATATTAATTAATAATAATCCTACTAAAATAATACCCACTAGAAAATGATAAATATAATCAGTGAGATATCGAAATTTTGATAAATCCTCATTTATATGGTGTTGAATTTTGATCTTATATTTTTGGATTTCATTAATCACGTCTTCTTCTTGTTGATTCAAAGTTGATAGGGTTTGAGCGATATCTCTTAAAGTATATTCATCTAAATCGCTCTTTTTTAGCTCATTAGTCAATATCTTTTCCATATTTTTTTCAACTGACTCTAAAATCTTTTCTTTTGCAAGTAATTTTCTCATTCTTTTTTGCGAACGACTCTCTACTTTTTGTAATATCAATTTTTCACTAATATGAATAAAACAAAATCCTAATAAAACGAATAGGTATTCTAAAAATTTTAAATGAAAAGGATATTCAGGTAAATTTCCTGCTATTTCAGGTAATACAATTATAAAGAAGTACGCTACTGAAATACCAGCTATTAATGAGACATGTAATTTAAGATGTTTTTGTTCGTAAAAATCAGCGATAAAAAATAGAACACCAAATACTAAAGATAAAATTAAAACGGTTATTAAATCAACTAACATTAAATACAATGATTTAATTATAATTTTTTAAAGTTGTTATTATGATTTCTTTATTTGAAACGATTTAAATTATTAGCTTTAGTGAAAAATATCTACTACCTGAAAATAATGGATTTTTTAATTATATTTTCTTCCAAAGATACTGCTTCAATGAATATGTATGATAAATTATTAAATTCTGAGTCCTTTTCATTTGGAAATGCCGATTTCGAATGGAATGAAAAACCAGTTTTTAAATTAGAAAAATTTTTAATAGATCAGAATAAAAATTTATATCTCAATGATATAGGGATATATCTTGGATTAACAGATGAGAGATTAATATTTTTAGATGAATTAAAACTAAATAAATCTGTTTTTAATCCTGATTTTCTCATATTTGCGAGCCGTCATACATCTAAGACAGCAAGACCGGCTCTATTAACCCATACTACGGGAAATTGGAGTGACAATGTCGAATTTGGAGGACAACCACAGGAAATTTCTAAATCTAGTGCATTACTTCATAAGGCAGGATTTTTTTCTTTAATAGAACAAGCTACAATTTGGTCTTTAGAAAATTTTGTTATAGATATCGAAGTAACTCATCATGGTCCTACAAGTTTAGAAAAACCTTTAATATACATGGAACTTGGTAGTAGTAAAAAAGAATGGGGAGATAATAACGCAGGTGAAATTCTTGCAAATGCAATATTAAATACAATTTTTAAATATATACAATTTAAAGAAGGGAGTCAAAATAAAATTGGATTAGGCTTTGGTGGAACTCATTATGCTCCAAATTTTAATAGATTAATTAGAACAAAAAACATAGCTATATCATTCATTTGTCCAAAATATTTCATCCAAAACTTAGATCATGAAATAATAGAAAAAATGATTCAGAATACATTTGAAGATATTGATTTTTTCATAATAGATTGGAAGGGTACAAATTCTGATGATAAAAAACATCTAATTCCAATTTTAGAAGAATTTGAAATTCCAATAAAAAAGACGAAAGATTTCTAAAAATAAGGTTAATAATAAGGAAGCTTATTTCAGGTCTGCTTTTATTTTTTCGTAATATTTTACCAAATTCTTAAATACATAATGAGAGGCAACATATCCTTGAGTCGCTGCTTTTTCTAATATCTTATTTAAGAATTCAGGATATTCAATGTTTCCTTCTACACTAACATTTAATTCTCGTATATTATAATAACTCCTCCAAAAAAGGGTAGGCCATTCAACTAAAGGACGAAGAGATTGATTGTATTTTTTATTACCAGTTTCACTCAATTCTAATTCCTTATCAGTTATGTAA
>JAEOSD010000189.1 GCA_016840545.1 Promethearchaeota archaeon | reverse complement strand
TGAAGATATACAAACCATTATTGAGGAATTCACGGAAAAACTAATGGACAATGATTGGAAGGTTAAATTGGAAGTAATCAAAACTGTAAAAAAAATTCTAAACCAAGATTATACCAAAATTAGAGATTTAGAACCCTTATTATCAATCGTGATCGTAAATCTTAGAGACGAGGATGATGATGTTGCTAGATCTGCTGCAGAATTGCTTAAAATTATTGGAATTTATTTTCTGTCTAAGGAAAAAATTATGTATATCCTCCTAAATCTATTATACAATGAGGAACCCCGAGTAAAGGAGTTGATTATTTGGTTATTTGGAGAAATCGGTAAAGAAAAATCTTCAGAAATAATTCCTGTTATTCCCAAATTAATTAATCTTCTAAAGGAAGATAATTATCGAATTCAGATTAAAGTAATAGATGCTCTTGTAAGTATTGCTCAAAATAATTTCGATCAAATTTGGTCAAATTTAATTAATACTCTTTATACTACCAGCGATATTGATTTTAAAAATGTAATAATTAATGCACTCTATCATCTAAGTCAGAATAACATCACAAAAATCTTTAATTACATCTTTGAAGAACTCGAAAATCCATCCGAAAATGTTAGGGATGCGGTTGCTTTAGTTTTCAAACGATTATTTGAAGAATATCAAGTTGAGATTGAAAATGAAATTACAAAAATATTATATCGATTAGAATCTAAATATTGGAGAGAACGAAAAAAGGCTCTAAATCTACTTGCTAATGTTTGCTTTATTTTAGAGAATAAGAAAATTGCGGTTTGGCTTTATGTTGAATTAGAAAAAAGATTTAAAATTGAAACCGATCCCGATGTACGAGAAGAAATTTTGTTTACATTGAAGAATATTAAATTAAATTTTAGCAAAATTGATAAAATCATTCAAAAGGTAAACGAGGATTTGGATAATTTTCATAAAACAATTAAGGAATTTCAAAGAATACCTGCTCAATTTCGCGAAAAAATGAACTCATACATAAAAGAATTCAAATTTCATGAAACTGAAATTAAGTTAAATAACATTTATTCTGATATCGTTAAAAGAATAAAGAAGTTCAATAAAAAGATAAATAAATTCGAATATAAAAGACTCGCATTTAATTTAATCGAAGATTGGCAGGAGACCAAATTACTCATTATTGACGAGCTAAGTATAATAAAGGGATTCATTTCTGAAGTATTTGAAGAAAAAAAGATGGAATTTACCTTAAATCTAAAATCAAGAATTAAAGTCCTTTGGGATAGAATCTCAGTATTAAATGCTCAATTTGAATTTATCAAAAATTATAAATTTCCAGATAATTTAGACCGTATATTAATGAGCCAGAGTCAAGATAAAGAATTGGAAGAACGGCTTACTCAAATCACTCAAATGAGAAATTATTTATTTAGACTTGATGATGATATCAGAGAAATTCTGGTAGATAATGTAGAATTTAATGAAATTTTCAAAGATTTATTGAGAAATTGGGTCGCTACAAAAATCCAAATCCAAGAATTCTTAAGCGATTTAGATAAGAAAATAAAGCAAATTAAAGATAATATAGTAAATTATTTTATAGAAACAACTAAAGATGCTACTCAAGAGATAAAGATTAATGGTATTAAAAATGAGTTAGGCTTCCAATTATTTCAAGGGCATATTCAATCAATTATTACTCAGAGTATTGAAGGTTTTAAAAGATTTAATGATAGTTTTAGAAAATTAGATTCCAAATTAGAGATATTAGTTCAAAAAAGTGAATTTTCTGATGCTAAAAAACTAATTGAAATGAACTCAAACCAAATTCAAAATTTCATTCAAGACTATGAAGCCCAGATTGATAATATTATAGGTAAAGTTGTTGAAGATAAAAATGATATTTTTAATTTATACGTGAGGCCCTATATTACAAAATTTGTATCTTCAAAAGAGTTCCTTATCAATAAGCTAAAAACTTTTTCAGAGAAGGGATATAATAAAATATATTTAAACCAAATAAAATATTATTTAGAAGTAATAAATCCAATTAACTTAGAAAATTTAGCACTATATTTAGAAGTAGATATTGAATATCTAAAAGATTTAATCTTAAACTACATTCATAAGAAAAAGTTACAAGCAAAAATAATAAATGATAATCTTTATTCACCAAAAATCGAAGAAGATTTTATCGAAGCAAAGGATTTGCTCTTTTTCAAAAATATTAAAACTATAGGAAATAAAATCTTTTTAAATTTTAAGCTGAATAATCCTACTAATTTTAACTTTCGAGAAATCCAGATTTCACTCAAGATTCCATCCTATCTTTCATTTATCAAGAAAGAAAGCTTCCCCAGCTATTTATATCTGAATGAGTTAAAATCTGGTAGTGTTTTTAAATTTAACTATGTTGTTAAAATCGACAGAAATTTTGAGAAAAATTTAGCAGATCCAACCGTAGATGAGATTAACCTCAATCTATATTATAGAGATTCGTTTGATATTACTCGCAAAACAACAAAAAAAATTGATCTTCTTTTACCCTAAATGTTAATATATTTACAATTCATGCTTATCGAAAAATTCGATAGATATATCGAAGAAATGAATCAATTATTAAATGAGTATTAATTCTGAAATACATAAATTACAAAATCTAATTACAAATTAAGAATTCTAATTAAATCTTGAGAAAGAAAAACTTAAATATTTCTTGATTAGTAAGAATTCTGGCTAACAGTATAAAATATTAGAGGTGACATATGGAAAAAGAGTATAGACTGACTTCACAAGTTAAAATACATGGATGATCATGCAAACTTGGCCCAAATAGTTTAGAAAATTTACTGCAAAAAGCTGGTTTAGGAGGAAATTTTGAAGACGCTGCTATATTACCGGTGCCTAATAGCGATTTGGTCTTAGTAAAAAACTTGGATATTTTTACTCCAATCGTAGATGAACCAGAACTCCAAGGTGAAATAGCCGCTTGCAATGTAACAAATGATATCTTTGCCATGAACGTACCTGAAATTTCCGGAATGCTGGTATTTCTAGGCATTAATACAACTATGCCTATGGAAATCGCTGAAAGAATACTGATTGGTATAAAAAATTTTATGGAGAAAAAGGTAAACTCAAAAATAGTTGGTGGACACACTATATATTCTGAATGGCCATTAATAGGTGGAGAGGCATCAGGATATATTCAACGCGACTTTATCATTCGAAAGCAAGGAGTTAAAGAAGGAGATAAATTAATCCTTACAAAGCCAATAGGATTGCAAGCTATAATGGCAGCATACAGAATTTTAAAAGATTTTCCAGAAATGCTAGAACAATATTCAAAAGATGAGTTAAAGAAATCTATAAATCTTGCTATTGAACTTATGACAACATCAAACCAAAATGTTGTAAAAACAATACATTCTTACAAAGATTTCTCTTTCATACACGCCATGTCTGATGTTACAGGTTTTGGATTAACCGGTCATACAAAGGAAATGTTACAAAATTCTAATTTATCAGCAGTTTTAGAAAAAGTTCCTTCTCTAAAATTATCAAAAGAGCTCTCAAAGGAATTAGGTTATGCTTTTGATGATTGTACCTGTCATGAGACCGCTGGAGGTATGTTGATGGCTGTTGATCCTGCTAAATCAGAAGAATTTTCTAATACACTATATAGTAATGGGATTAAGAATTGGATTGTGGGGACAATCGACTCTGTAAAACCAGGAACAGTTAGAGTTGATGAAAACATAGAAAATATAGAAATACCAAACTTATAAAGATGTCATTGATATAAACTTAAACACCTTTGTGGTGAGTGTTTATTGAGAAATCCACCTGCGAGGTGGCATCTGGAAATATTATGTATTATTCTTTTATTTTTCCATTTAGATTTAAAACTATTTTTTTAGCTTCATTTATTGCTTTATTGACTAACTCTTCTCCATTATCCACATTGAAACAGGTAATAGAAACCTCAACTTCTACTGACAAACCTATTCTAGGATGTGTTTTTATCCAAAGCTGTTGATATTTTTCTTCTAATTTGGTAATATAAGGAGCAATTTGGCTTTCTCCAATTCCAGAAAAAAGAAAACTTCTTTCTATAAATTTCCCTTGTTTTTCTCTTAAGATTGGTGTTATAACAGTTCTAAACATCGCTTTCATTTCTACTGGAACGCCAGGAAGTATAAAAATTTTAGTATTTTCTTCGGAGATCTTAACTCCAGGGGCCGTACCCACGGTATTTGGCAAGGGAGTTGAGCCTTGTGGGAGATACGCCATTTTTTCTCGCTCTTTTGTCATTCCTTCAAGTTTTAAGAGCCCTCTTTTATATGCCCTGTCGTATACTTTTTTGATTGTATTATAAGCATGTTTATTTAACTCTAACTTTCTATTCAAACCCCTTGCTATGCCTTCTAAAGTCATGTCATCGAAGGTTGGGCCTATACCTCCTGATGTTATAATTATGTCTGGTTTACGTTTTAAGATATCTTGTAAAGTAGATGATATCAAATCTAATTCATCTCCAATGGTTGTGATTCGCTTTAGTCTATGTCCATATTTCGCAATTCTTTTAGCCATCCAATTTGAATTAGTGTCTTGTGTTTTTCCAATTAAAATTTCATTTCCAATTAC
>JAEOSD010000070.1 GCA_016840545.1 Promethearchaeota archaeon | reverse complement strand
AAAAGGACTTAAAACAGGGCCTTGTAATTCCATCCAAAAATATCTTATGTTTTGTAATTCATTTTTTGAACCGATAATTGCACCACCTAGAGCGTCTCCATGACCATTTATGTATTTAGTTAAACTTTCAACAACAAAATCTGCTCCTAACTCGAGAGGTTTTTGTAATGCAGGTGATGCAAAGGTATTATCAACAATGCATTTCCCTCCTCTTCGATGAATCAATTCAGAACATTTTTCTATATCAATTATTTCAATTGTGGGATTTGCAGGTGTTTCTATGAAGACTAATTTTGTTTGATCGTCTATTGCATCTTCTAAGGCATCTAAATTTCTCATATCAACAATTCGAGGTTCAATACCCATTTGGGGGTAGAGGTTCATAAAAAGCCTATGTGTTCCAGTGTATAGATTTTTATGCATAATGATATTTGGAATTTGATCTGGATGACGCTGAGGGTAATACTTTTCTAATTTTTTAGGTTTTATTCTCTTTATTCTTTTTTGTAAAACACTTGAACAAACGAGATTGATTGCTGCCATGCCTGATGCTATCGAAAGCGCGTCCTCCCCCCCATGTAAGGTTGCAAGTTTTTTATCCAAAGCATATAAAGTTGGGTTCTCGGTTCTAGAATAAAAATAATGGTTTTTTAAAAATTCTGTCATAGATGAGTAAACATAAGACTTGGTTGCATAAATTGGTAAGCGTAAACTATTTTCTGTAGAAGGATATGGATCTTCTCCTGCTCTAATTTGCTGTGAATCAAAATTTTGATTATCCCATACTTTACGTAATTCTTTATATATTTGATCCATTGTTTTTTTCCTTTCTTCGTCCATGATTATCCCTCCAAACCTGTTATCCCTTCAGTAGAATCGGATTTCTCCATCCCTTCCGCTTTTCGAAAATCCTCATAAGTCCTAGAGCAAATACCTTTATAACACTCCTGTAATTTAGCATCGATTTCTGAAGAAATTCCAGGTCCATTTTGAGTTTCAAGAATTTCATCAACTCTCTCTTTGGCTCTCATGATAATATCTTTACTTCCATGTTTAGTCCAAATTCCACGGCGATCTCGATCCACTAGTTTTGGTACAAAGATCTCCTTTCGAGTGTTTTTAGCAGTGTGCTTCAACATTAAATAATTTTTATTTTCAATTGCCGCTCTTTTAATCTCGTCAATAGCTAATGATTCCTCATCTACTCTAATTCCACTAATCCCGCGTTTTACTATATCAATCAGTTCATCATCTATTACTAGCAACTCTAATGCTTCTGCTAGTGAGGATTCATATGTACCTGCGCATGTAATATAATTAATTCCGGCATTAGCTGCAAAATAGAGGGTCATAAAACGTTCAAACCCACATTGAATGTCAAAACATTTTGATTCAGTTACTGCTCCAGGGCCTCTTGAAGGAATATTATAAAAACGAGCTAATTGCGCTGCCCCTGTAGTTATTAAACCTGTCTCTATAGATCCCCACGCTACATTCCCAGTTGGAGGATCCATCGGGGTATTCATGGTGGAATAAAACACTGGTGCTCCAGGATTGATTAACTGTGTTAACACAATCGAGGATAACGTTTCCATATTAGATTGTATTAATAAGCCAGCTAAAGTAACTGGAGCAGTCGATCCGGCACTTGCGGCTGGAGCTACAATTGTAGGTTGTTTATACTTTGCAAAAATAAATAACCCATTTAGCATAATCTTAGTAAGCGTAAGTGGACTTGTTGGATTAAAAAAACCAATCAATCTTGGTTTATTAATTAACTCTTCTCCTCCTCCAACAATAATGGATGTTAGATTCATCATATCTTGGGAAGCAACTCTTCCATAACAACCCAATCCATATGGTTTATAACTATTTTGCGCCCATGCACGAATTGTGTGGTAATGAAGTTCTAAATAAGAGATATCATTTGGCCAGACATCTACATGTGAACACACAATGTTTTTTAAACTATCTACTATACGTATTTGTTTTATAGTATCTTCTAAAATTGTTTTACGAATTCCATTTTTCTTGGAGGGATCATAGATTTTTACTGGAGTGCCTACTGTTGCAAAATTAACAGTAGATGTATTAACATCGAACTTAAATGACCCATCTGGACCCCATAAAGAAAATGATTGAGGAACCTTTTTTAATTGTTCATTGACAAGATTTTCCGGAAACCTAATAAAATGATCTTCCACTAAAGTACATCCATTTTCTTTCAATAGCTCCTTTGCTTCATCTGATTCAACTTTGACTCCAATCACTTCCAATAAATTTAGAGTATTTGAATGAATTAACTCAATCTCATCTTTAGATAATGCTTCTAATTGCTTTAATTTCATAATAATCTTCTTTAAAATAAGCGTGATTATATTAAATAATATATAATATGATGTAATTCACCATTTGTATTAATTTTTCATAATAAATATTAAAGATAAGAAATATCAAACAGTAAATTTTTTAAAAAACTTATTTTAAAGAATTCATTTTTGATAATAAATTAATTTTCCAATATTTAAGGGATATTGCATGTCAATTGAAGATGAAATGAGACAATTTGTAGAAGAATGGGATAAAGAAGGATTAAAAGCGATGTGTAAATCCTTAATTGATAAAGGAGAGGCTAGCCCTGAAGAATTATTAAAATTCATTGGAAATATAATGAAATTTATTGGTGAACAATTTGAAAACGAAGAGATTTTCCTTCCAGATTTAATTGGTGCTGCTGACACTGTGAAGGATACTATTGATGAAATTTTAGACCCTGCTATTAGAAAATCTGGAGGAAAAAAAGAAACTTTAGGAAAAGTTATAATTGGTACGGTAGAAAGTGATGTTCATAGTATTGGGAAAGATCTTGTAGGCTCCTTTCTGTTTGCTAATGGATTTGAAGTATTCAATTTAGGTGTAGAAGTTACCGCTGATGAATTCATCTCTAAAGCGGAAGAGGTTGGAGCACAGGTAATAGGGTTATCATCTTTGCTTACAATGTCTATGGATTTTCAGAGACAAGTAATTGAAGAATTAATAAATAGAGGATTAAGAGATAAATATATAGTAATAGTTGGCGGAGCTCCTACTTCTGAAGATTGGGCAGAAAAAATTGGCGCGGATGGTTGGGCAGATGATGCGATTGAGGCGGTAGAACTTATTAACAATTTAATCACAAAATAAAAGGAGTAAAGAGATGAAATTAAAACATATTGAAGTATTTTCAAAGGATGAAATCCAAGAGATTCATTCGGCATCCATACAATTATTAACAGATGTTGGAATGAAAATTGATGCCCAAGATGCAAGAAATCTTCTTAAAGAAAATGGTGCTGAAGTAGATACTGAAAGTAAATTTGTGAAATTCCCGGAAGCTCTGATACAAGAAAAATTAAAAAAGGTTCCAGATCACTTTAAACTACACGGTCCAGATGGGCACTTTAATTTTGAAATAAATACAAAAGATACTGTTTTTGCTACTATTGGAACACCAGTAAAGATTTATGACCCGCTACAGAAAAAGGGAATAAGAAAAACTCTTTTTTCCGATACTATTCAACAGATAAAAATAGTTGATTCTCTTGAGAATATATTATGCTCACATATTGATGTTTGGCCTAATGACATTTCATACATAACTATTCATGTCCATTGTATTTATCAATGGGCGAAAAACACTAAAAAACCCTATGGATTGGGCTGTCTTGGGAAATTAGCGAGTACAGATATGATGAAAATGACGTCAATGATTGTTGGTGGAGAGGAGGAATTAATAAAAAGACCTAGGTTAGTTGGATTTATGAATCCAACAAGTCCACTTCATCTACCGCTAATTATGACTAATGGGTTTGCAGTTTTTACAAAGTATAAACAACCCACAATTATAGCACCAGAGGCACTTGCAGGATCCTCTGCTCCAGTAACATTAGCTGGGTTATTAACTCAAACCAATGCCGAAATCCTTGGAAGTATAGTCCTTTCTCAAATATATAATTCCGGTGCTCCGGTCTTTTATGGAACTGTGTCTCATATAACCGATATGCGTACAGGAAACTCTGCGATGGGTTCTCCTGAAATGGGATTAATTACAGCAGGAATTGCTCAATTAGCACGTTATTATAATATCCCCTCTCGTGGTCCTGGAGGCGGTACAGATTCTAAAGTTCTGGATATGCAAAATGGGATTGAGCGGTTACAAACTCTAATGTTAGCAGCTCAAGCAGGAGTAAATTATATCACATGTGCTGGAACATATGAAGCCACTTTAGTCGAAGCTTTGGAATTATTAGTTATAGATGATGAACTTGCTGGGATGGTACAAAGAGCAGTTGAAGGAATTAACGTTAATGAAGACACAATAGGATTGGATGTTATTAAAAAAGTCACTACTAGTGAAAAAAAAGGAGTTAATTTCTTGGCTGAAAGACACACTCGGGATCACATGAAATCGGAATTATACTTCCCTAAACTATTAGATCGAAGTAGACGGACTACGTGGTATAAAAAAGGTGCTAAAGATATTATTACTCGTGCACGAGAAAAGGTAGACCAAATCCTTCAAGCTCACAAACCTAACGAATTACCTGAAGATTTGGACAGTAAATTGCTTAATTTTATAAAAAATGTTGAATCTAGAACGTTTGATGATTATAAAAAAGCAGAGGGCTTAAGAGTCTCCAAAATTACACTGCCAGATGGTATTGAAATTAAAGAGGATGACAAATAAAATTCAAGAATAATTTTTATGGTACTGATAAAATTACAATTACTACACTAGCAAGAATCCCAATAAACATTATAAAAAAAATTAGAATTGCAATTTGTTTCTTTCTCTTAGACCTTTTAAGGGTATTTTTTCTAATTTTTCGAGAACTTCCATAACTCATAAGTAATCAATTCAATTAATTTTTCTTAATACTATCATCAACTTCTACTTTTTGTAAAAGCTCCGTTAGAATCACATTATTATAAGAGAGAAGCATCCTTGGTACGTAATTTTCAGCCAAATAAGCACCATCTTCAACTTCCTCTTTTAATGGAAATAATTGCTTTTCCTTAATAACAGAGCCTAAATAATTGCGGTCATATTCTTTATACCCAAATAATTTATTTTTTACAATTACCATTTTTCTTTCATATCCTTCAGGGAGACCTGCCTTTTCAAGTATTAACAGGATTCTTTCTCTGGAAAGTGATTCTAATAATTCAAGATCTTCTTCAGTCCCTTCATACGCAGGCCCAGTTTGAGCTACTTCATAATCAATTTCTTCTTCTAGTCCTAACATGACTTTAAACGCAACTGTTTCATTATCTTGGTCGACTGCGGTTATTTTAAACGCAATACCATGCCTATCTCTTATTGGAGCTGCCATTTTTGCTGCCATAAATTTCATTCTAGTTGTTGTATTATACCCATGCCATAACCATACTCGATAGTGTTTTGGGTCAATAAAAAGAAGAATAAAATCATCATCTAATAGATCTTTCAATTCAATTTCAGGATCAATTATTAATTCATCAAAATCTCCAATTTGATCATTAAATTGATAGACAATTATAGATTGCTCTTTTCTCCTTACCTTATCCTCTTCTTTTTTTTCTTCAATGCTGTTATTGCTTGAAGATGGTGGTTTGTTTGACATATTAAATTAAAAAAATAGTATTCAAGTCTATATTACTTATTAGTTTTAATAATATATTATTGTTTTTTGTTTTAAAATAGATAGGTTGGTTCTCAAGAATTTTATAATTTATGTAATAATCAATTACTTAATCTTCCTAAATGTATTTTTTTAATAAAATCTAAATCAAGGTTAAACTAAAATTAAGCGGGAATTGCCAAGTCTGGACAAAGGCGCTGGACTCAGAATCCAGTCTCGTAGGGGTTCGGGGGTTCAAATCCCCCTTCCCGCATAAATTTAATTTTTTTTATACAAAAATAACTTTGTATTAAACTAAACTCAATTTATTATTACAGCTGGGGCAAAATAGGGGTAATTCTTGTTCACATGATTCTAGTATATTACTATTTAGCATCTTTCTCCAGCATACTAATTTATCTTCTGATTGAATCATATCCCTTCCATGATGTTGAGGTATAATCTGTTTTGTTTTACAATTCTCGCAAATTATCATAATTGATTCTGTGTTAATAATATCAGAAGAAATTTCAGAAATTTTGTTTTTATAACGAAATATTCTCATAGCGTTCAACATTACGGCGAGAGAAACTCCCATATCGCCAATTCCTACAGCTAGCCATAATGTCATTAACCCAATGACTGTTAAAACAGCAAAAGACACTTTGATACTAATTGATGCCCAAATATTTTGTTTTATAATTTTATTTGTTTTCTTTGAGATGTCAATAAAATCAACAATTTTTTTAAGATCATCATTTATTATGATAACATCAGCAGTTTCTAAGGTGAGATCTGTAGCAGAAGCGCCAATAGCAATCCCTAGATCTGATAATGCTAAAGCAGGAGCATCATTAATTCCATCTCCTACCATCGCAACACCTTTATAATTAGCTTTTAATTTTTTAATTTCTTCTAATTTTTGGTCTGGCAATAATTCACCGTATATATTATCAATATCTAAACAAGAACCAATTGTATTACATACATTTTGATTATCACCTGATATTAGAATAGATTTATATTTTCTTTTTTTCAAACCATCTATTAATAGAGGGGAAGTTATTCTTAAAACATCTCGAATAGAAATTAATCCAATTAGTCCTTTATTTCCAACTAATATCGGGATAGTTCCATTCTCTTCAATTTCTTTTAATTCTTCAATTGGTAGATTAAAATTGAGCTCATTAAAAAATTTCTGGCTACCAATATAATATAATCTTCCGTTAATCTCTCCCTTTATTCCCATTCCCTTTAAAATTTCAAAATTAGTCACATTCGATAAATTAACATTCATCCTTTTAGCTTGACTAACAATTGCTTGACCAATAGGATGCTCTGAAAGTGATTCTAAGCTCGCTGCAATGCTTAATATTGCATTCTCATCATATCCCCCATAAGCTCTCACCTCAAATACCTTAAGAGATCCCTCCGTTAGCGTTCCAGTTTTATCAAATGCAAGTGCTTGAATTTTATCTACTTTTTCAATAAATACATTTCCCTTTACTAAGATACCTTCTTTTGCCAATTTTGTGAGCGCTATAATATTAGCTAATGGTGTTGAGAGTGTTAAAGCACAAGGGCATGATACTACGAGCAAAATTAAGCCACGATAGAACCAATTATTAAAATCTAATCGAAATATTAATGGAGGCAGTATCATTACCATTAGTGACATAATTAATATTATTGGAGTATAATACTTGGCAAACTTCTCAATAAATTTCTCACTTTTACTTTTATTTTGCTGTGCTTCTTTTATACTACGTGCAATTTGAGCTACAACAGTATCATTGGTTTCTCTAATTACTTCAACATCAACGAATCCTTCAGAATTAATACTAGCAGCAAAAACCTCATCGCCTTCATTTTTGAATATTGGTAAAGATTCACCAGTAATAGTACTTTCATCAAAATAGGATTTACCTTTTATAATAATACCATCCAAAGGAACTTTCATTGCTGGTTTCACCCCTATGATATCGCCCTTTTTAACTTGGATAGCTGGTATAGAAATATAATCATTTCCTTTTTTTAGCAATGCTTCATTTGGAGATAATTCAAGTAATTCTTTAATTGCATCTCGAGATTTATCTGTGGTAAGTTCTTCTATATATTCTGCAATAGCATATAGTAATATGGCAGTTGCGCCTTCTTGACCATGAAGAATAAAAAAAGAAGCAATAGCTGCAATTATCATTAAAATATTCGCTGTTATTTTCTTATTAATTACATCCTTAATTGCCTCTTTAACTACACCATAACTAGATAGAATTATAGAAAAGATTGCTAACAATTGGCCTATCAAGACCATTTCAAAACCAAATTCCAAGAAAATAGCTATTGCTAATAGTATTGCAGAAGGTATAATGAAATACCAAAACTTTTTCTCAAAAAACGTACTTTCTTTAATTTCTTCTAGATCAATATCACAAGCAGCATCTGAACATTCAAAATGAGAGATTTTATATCACCTAATCTAAAAATACTCAAGAAAACATAAAAACTTGATATTTATGGATAATAAAAAAAATCCGACCTAAAGTTATTTGAATTTGATATTTAGTTAAATTTATTATTTTTCAAAAAAAAATTCTAAAAAACTTACCTGATAACATATACTAATTTTTGACCCTCATCTAGAGGAAGGTTTAATTTTTTTCTAATTTCATTTCTTATTAAATATCCACCTACATGAAGAATAGAATCTTTTAAAATTGAGTCTTGGTCCATGGAAGCATTACACGGATATGAATGATGTGCTTTACTAATTCTTTCATTTAAACTGAGTTCTCCATTACTAATATATTTACTCTTTAATTGTTGTAGTATAAAATAAGTTGAGCCACATGGAGCACTTTGTAGAACACAACTGTCTAAAATAGCGTTTCTCTCTTTATTTAATAAAAACGAAATTATAGGAACGCCTATTTTAAAGTAATCAATAAATTCTACTATGTAATTTCTATTTTTAGTGATATTGAACCCTTCTCTATTATGTTCATTGAGTTCTTTGCTCAATGCACAGAAAGGTTTCGGAAAAGCGGCTTGAATACCAAATTGCTCAAAATCATTTATAATTTGCACTTGTAATCCCGGTGGAACCCATTTCGGGTTTTCAATTGGAACTATAATAGCCTTTATTTTTGTATTCTTCAGATATTCAGGTAATCCTGATAGTAAATCTTGATGAATCCCAACGACTAATAAAAAGTCCACCTGTGGTATATTTTTTGGTAAATAATTCTCAGGATTTTCTATAAAACCTGGAAAATTTTCTCCAATTTTCTTATAGAAGTAAACAGAACCTGAATAATTTTTTAAATTTTCTCTACAATGGTCACACTTTACATTTTGTTCGTATAATTCACATGCTTTACAGAATTGATCATCATTAATAAGATTTCCAATAAATTTTTGAGCTAACATCTCTGTATCGGGATCTGCGCCATAGAATACTCCAAGTTTGTAATGCTTATCGTTCATTATGAATTATATTTAGTTATTACTTTTATTTATAATTCTAATATTTTAAAAACCTTATAATTTTTAACCCGAACATCTTCATTTGCTTTATAATTTCAATTTTACGTGATAAAATAGTGAATAAAGGATTAATATGAGGCATTATAATTTAAATACTATATGCATTATGCTTATCATATATTATTTTATTTTAATAAGAAATTTTTTTACTGTATTACGAAATGGAGATTTTAGAAATAAGGAAAGAAATAATCATTGATTTAAGGAATGAAATTCCAGAATTAGTGGATAAATTTAACCATTTCATATTAAAAAAGTTACCTAGTAAAAAAAATTCCGTTTTAAATATAGTATTTAACCAGAAAACAGATCGATTTCCTAAAGAATTCATAATTAAACTATTTAGAACTGATAAATCTAAAAATGAGTATTATACCTTGAATAATTTAACAAAACAAGAAATAAAATTGCCAAAAATTCTCTTTTTTAAAGAACCATACTTATTTCTTAAGAAAATAAAAGGAGTAAATCTATGTGATTTCATTAATGATAAATTGCGAAATGTTGTAAGTATAGATGATTTAGATCCAGAATCTAAAGAAGGAATATTTGAAGGTTTAAACAAATTAGCTGTCTGGTTAGCTCAGTTACATAATATGAATATTGTAGATGCTTCTGACAATTCAAAAATCGTCGTTTTAAACAAAGGAGACACAAGATTGAGAGATTTTATTTACAATATTGATAAAAATAAAATATCTGGAGTCGATTTTGAAGATTCCTACAATGGAAATCATTTAGATGATATTACTTGGATTTGTTGTTCCTTACTTGATACTAATCCCGGAATATTTGAATTAGATAATCCAAAATTAAAGATTGATTTGATTAATTACTTTTTACAAAGTTATTATAAAATAAATACTAATTTTCACTTTGATTATAATTATTTTGTAGGAAAACTTATTGAAAACCTTAATCTCGTAATGAGAAGAAGAAATATCAATTTAACTCTTGATAAAGCATACTTTATTGAAGATATTTCAAAAGAACTCTAATACTTCCTTCTTAAAAAACTGAGAGTAAGGTTAGATTTCCATTGAATTGTTTATTGATGTTCTAATAATCGATGTTCTAATAATTTGGTTTTCTTCCTTTATATGAATCATACTTGTAATAATCTCTCGTAAGGAATAAAAAACCTTTTTTTTATCTCACACAACAACATGGAAAAAGAGAGCTTAGCTTGTTCGGATTATTACCTTCTTTTACCTTTTTTTTAAGAAAATTTTTTCCCGGAAAAAAAAAGTTAGTAGTAAATTTATTAATTAATCAATTTTATTAAAAATAATTGCAGAAAAAAAGAAATCCTGTAATTATGAAAAAAAGTGACTTTCTATCTAGCAATATACACATTTTTGAGTTGAGTAGTCATGGTTGAAGAATTATTTGAGCATTTAAAGAAAGCTAAAAAATGGGAAAATCCACGAGATATTGCGGAAAAAATCATAGCCCTGACTCAACAGGGAGATAGACACTTGGTTAAACCTACAATCGAAGTATTAAAGACTGCTGAATACGGTTTAAGCCTTACAGTTAAGAAAATTTTAGATAAAATCGGACCTGATGTTGTTATAGAAGAATTAAAAAAGATTGCGATCAGTAATGATCCTATTGGATGGTATGCTGTTAAAAGACTTCAACTTCTTGATGCATATCAAGCTATTAAAGAGATTTTTATCTCAAGTGAAAAACTTGAAACCTGTTCAGCTGCATTTGATTTTATTATTCAGAGTCATTATTTTAAAGAAGATCAAGATTTTAAAATTGAAGCTTATAAAAAGATTTTAAAGATGGAAACTAAAGTGGATCGTGGTGCGAAGAGACTTGAATCATTCATTTATCTAGCAGAAAGATCTTCTATCAAAAATATATTGGGATATATAGAAGTTTCTTTAAAAGATTATAGAAGTAAGGAGCTTCGTAATGTCGCTATAGAAATTATTAAGAAAAAAAAACAACTGGAATATGCTAAAGAGCGCGGGTGGGATATAACCGGAGAAAAATTAGTTATAAAGAAATTGGAAGGAAATCTCAACAATCTTGAAATAAATGTTCCAGACTCAACAATATTAATAATGTTTATTTTAGCAGCAATTCCCAATTTAGAGGGTATTGAAAGATTTCCAAACCTTGAGGAATTAAATATAAATGGTGCGAATCTAACTAATTTAAGTGATATTTCAAATTTGAAAAAATTGAGGAAACTTTATTTATATGATAGCAAAATAAAGGATATTTCATCTATTGAAAATCTTCCAAATTTAACAAAGCTTATTATATCCAATACTGAAGTGGAGGAAATAAAAGGACTAAATAATTTACCAAAATTATATTCATTAAATCTTCCCAAAAACAAGATAAAGAAAATAGCTGGCTTGGATCATCTTATAAGTTTAACAAGCCTGGATCTTAGCAATAATCAGATTACTGATGTAAAGGGTTTAGAGAAATTAAGATATTTAAATTATTTAAGCTTAGAGAACAATCCTTTAAATCCACCCGTTGGAATCTTAAAAGATGAAGATGCCCTTAGATTCATAGCAAATCTTTCAGGGACTAAAATTGAATCAATTGAAAAAACATCTGGCGTTACCCCCTTCCATAATGTCATCTTACGATTTAATGTAGAAGATCAATGTCTATATTGTAAAAAAAAGGTAAGTGAAAATTTTCAAACTATTTGTAAGCAAAAACTCGAAGAAATGATTAGAGCAAAAAATAAGAAGATACCCTTGGAAATTACAAAAAAGGTTATGGTTAAACCCTCTGAAGAAACGCGAACAATAAGCTTTATTTCACATAAAATGGAAACTGTTAGATCACCTGCCCAATTTAAAAAGCAAAAGGAAAAGGTATATACAAAAATATCTGGGAATTTTAATACCCTTGCTGGAACTGTATGTAATTCTTGTTCGAAAAAATTTTTAAATGACGCTGAAAAGATATTGAAGGGTGTTAAGACAAAAGGGTCTGCTGAAGAAATTAAAATATCTGTTTATAAAGCCAGAGAAAAATTAAAAAACTTACATAAGTCTTGGATTATAAATGTACAAAGACAGCATTCTTAATGATTTGATTAAATTTTGGTTTAGAATTTCATTCTTCTCCAAAATCTATTGATGAGCTTATAGAAGAATTGGGAAAGTGACCTTTAGAAAAGGTTTATTCACAGAGGCCAAGATAACTTTCTAATTATTTGGGATTTAATTTTTAATTTTCTCATAGTCTTGAGCATTTATTTTAATTTTGAATAGTCATTTTTTTTAGTCTTGTATCCCTTTTTCGTCCCAATCAAAACACATTTAATAATAATTACCCTATACATTTATTATAATTTTATTTAAAATTGTAGGAGATTTAGAAATGAGCACACCATTATTAGACGCAAAAACCTCGTTAAAGAAAATATTATCTAATGTTGATTATTTGGAGAGCTTAAATAAGGATTATATACCTAAATTAAAAGATTTACCAACAAATTTACTAGAGGCTATTCAAAAACTTGAAGATGAGAAAAATGGAATATTGAGGTCAATCGATCAGAATTCAGATGAAATAAATTCATATAAAAATAAAATAACTGAAAATCAGAGGGAAGTTTCAAAACTCGAGGAATCTAACAGTGATTTAACACAACAGCGTCAAAACCTTATGGATAAGATACAAACTAAGCAAAATCAATTAAAAGCGACTAACGACACTATTAGAGTAAAAAATGAAGAATTTTCAAACCGTACGAAACGATTGAATGAGTTAGAGAATAAAATCATAGACTTATCCAGAGAATTACTTCAATCTGAAGATAATTTAAAGCAGGTTGAGAAAGATCTTGAAAATTCTTTTCTCAAAAAAGAACGACAGGTCCAGAACTTTGGATATTGCGTGCAAGCAATGAAAATTCTTATTAATAAAAAGTATATTAATTCATCATTATATCAATTCATAAGAGCATTACAAGTAGGGAGTGCATTAGAAGTAAAAAATATCTTATTAGCAATCGATATGAGAGAAGATCAAGCAATAAAGATTCTTAGTAAAATGTTAGAAGAAAATGGTCCAATTGAATTTGATTCAGCAACCGGGACAGTAACATTAAAACAGGAGGTGGATTTCTGATGAGCTCAAACTTAAAGGATGTGTTCGGATTGATTGAAACACTCGAAAAATCTTTAGATGGATATCAGCAATTTTTTCAAAAAACTCACGAAACTTTAACACAAGATTTGAGTACTGCTTGGAAAAGAATGAAAGATGAGCAAAAAGAAATTGAGGATTTTGAAGCCGTTGTTCGTTCACAAAATTCCGAACTTACTGAATTAAAGCTTAAATCTGACGAATTAGATAAGAAACTTACTGAATTACAGAAGATAAAAAGTGAATTGACATCAAAAATTTCTGAATTAAATAGTTCTTTAGAAACGGTAAATGATGACCTTAAAACACCTCAATTAGAATTAGAAAATTTAATGACAAAGTTAAATTCTTTAAATCAAAAGATTATGTCGAAAGAAGATGAAAAATCAGCAATGGATCAGAAAAAGATGGATTACCAGAATCGCGAGAATTACCTACAAACTACATATACGGAAGAAAAAATGGTTGATCTGAATACAAAATTATCTCAGTTAAAAAGAAATAATTTCTTTACATCGTTTTTAATTGAAAATTCTGAAGAAAAAATTCCAGAGGTAGATATCATCGCAACTATAATGACCCAAGGAAGTGTGAATCTTGATGAACTCAAGAAACTACTCGATGTTCCCCCAATTATGGCAGTTAGAACAATAAAGCAGCTAGCAATTGCTGGAATTATAAATTTAGATGAAGATACTAATATAATCACTATGCCTTAGAATTTATAAAATTGAATATTTTTTGTTTTTTCTTTTTTAAAAATTAAATATTATTTTAATTAAGGGCTATATCCCTATTCTATCGTTATTTCCCACCATACATAACACTTATAAATCATCTCAATTTATCATTCTTAAAATATTTACATAAAACAAATAGATTAGAATGAAATCAAAAGATATAATAATCGGAGTAGTACTAATTATTTCAGTAGGTTTAGTTGGGGGATTAGGATTTATTTTAATTACATGGGAACCCAAAACGACAAGCTCTCCCACCTATCTTTCTGGTTTACCCGATGATTGGAGTACTGCGCCAAATTCTAGTTATTTAATTTTAAACAATCAAACTCACAGCGATATAAAAGTTTATTTCGAAGATATATTAAAAGCAATAGATACTTATCAAAATTCTCAACCAAGCGCTTATGAGACTGGATTAGAAATAAAAACAATTATAGATCCAGACACTAACATTCCTATAACTGGCTTTAGTATAACTGATTTATTTGATGAATACCACACCTATTTTCCAGGGGAGATTAATTTTCTTTCTGAGGAGGATGTGTATGGGCAAAGAAATATATTCAGTACTTCTGCAAGTGATATCTTGGAAAAAGTGGAGGATGGGGATGAAACCCTGATGATTGCTATCGCAGCAAATAAACAATGGTTAGCAGATTCTCCTTTAGGGGATAAGTTTGGAAATTTTACTTTAATTGGAGAAGGAATGGATGCCCGAATTTACAATTTAGAACAAATAAATGTTCTTAGTAATTGGACTTTAGATATCTATTTAGATGATGAGTTAAAACTTTCTTTACAACCAAATAATATAACAGATGCTTCCTATAAATATAGCTATATATATTCTTATGATCGGTCTGATGATTGGAGTATGAATAGATATTATGCCGGAGTAAATCTATCAATGCTTTGTGACTGGGTGGGGCTTAATGACAGTGTAGATTTTGAATTAAAGGCTTGGGCAGCTGATAACTTTGCAGCTCCTCATGGGTCATCAAAAAAACGTGGATTCACTGAAATTGAAGTTTATCATGGATTAGAATGGAATTCATCTTATTGGGATTATGTTAATTCAACAGATCCAGGTGATCCCGGAGTGCCCCTACCTGATGTATATGACGATTTACCAATTATTTTAGCATATGAACTTCAAATATTAGGGGAATATGATGGAACATCTACAGCAATAAATCCTTCTTGGCCTTCTAAAAAAATCTGTGGTTTCGGTAATGGACCATATGTATTAATGGTCCCCGGTAGAGTACGTTCATGGCAAATCAAAATGATAAATAGAATTGAAATTATTACTAATCCATAAATATTTTTTTAATATTGAATATTTCATCCTTTCAGTATTCATAATGGTAAGCTTAATATTTGTTATAAAATATAGACATAAACTCGAATTTAAATAAAGAAGATGAAAACCAGAAATTTTTATATACTTATATCATCGATAATTGTTGGAATGGTAATTTTCTGGTTATTTTTATATGCAATAGTTGAATTGGATGCAGATCTATTTCAAGATCCTAACTCGGTCACAATTCGAGGAAGTGGATTAAATAGAGAAATAACTTTAACCATCACCCAATTAAAATCAGATAAATATGATCAAGTTATAGATAAAACCTATCATTTTATGGATTTTTTTGAAACAGAATATGATATAATATATTCAGGAGTGTCATTGTGGAGTATAATAGAAGAAGAAAATTTGATCTATGGAGAAATTTCGATACTTAAATTTGAATTCTGGGGAAGAGACCTTTATCA
>JAEOSD010000188.1 GCA_016840545.1 Promethearchaeota archaeon | reverse complement strand
AGTTTAAATTTTTAATTTTATTTGCTTCTATCCATAAATATATATCATTATCATAATCTTTTTCAATCTCTTTAGTATGTCTTCTTAATATTGAAATAAGTGTATCTGTTTCATTAATTAGATTGTTTGTATGAACCATAAAGTCATTAATATGTTTATGATCTTTTAAAAACCGCTTAATATTTCTCCCGTTTGCACTTAAATTAGATAAATTGCTGGATAATAATCTTAACTCCTCCTGGATCTCATTTTTCAAATTTAAATAAAAACTTTTTTCCGAATCTGAAACCAAATACAGTTCAATAAATTGCTTAATATTTTCAATATAGTCGGTATATAAATCAAGAATTTCATTATTAAATTGTGACTTTATAAATTTGTCTAGCTCAAGATTATCTGATTTTAATTTTGAAATTTGAGTTTTAATTTGCAGAATTTCATCCTGTTTAAAACCCTTAATTTCTCTCGCATCATTGAAAGTGTTATTAAATAAATACATTGAGATACACCAAATTTATTGAGTTTGACTCACAAATTAAAAAATTTAACATTTAATAAAATTTTTAGCAATAAATAAGAATAAGATTTGAAATATTCAAACTCATAGGAATAATATTATTACAATTAAAAATTTAAAAAAGAGATTTAGAAAGTTATTCTCCAAGTTCTTTAATTTCAATAAATTTCTCTTCTGCTCCTTCTTTTGTAATAATCAGTAAATCAATCCCATTTCCAGACATCGCATCTCTCTTAATAGCATTTCTTATAGCTTTTTCAACAAGTTTCTCGCCTTCAGCAATCGTCATATCTGGTTTATATTCTGCTTCCAAAATCCCATAGGACAAGAGCATTCCTGTTCCAACCGCTCCATAATCATCTGGCATTAAAGATCCAATAGCATCAAGCGTATACAATTTTGGACCATCTTTATCTACTCCTGCTACAATTAAATTAGTCAATAATGGCATCATCTTGCGTGAGTATAAGAAATTCGAAACTAATTTAGCTAAACTCTGCGTACTTATTCGCTCACCTGCATCTAATTCGTATAAATTAGCTTGAGCTCTTAATATTTTTACTAGAATTTGAAAATCTCCTATCAGTCCATACGCAGCCAAACCAATATGATCTATAATCTTAAAGACTTTCTGGGTGGATTTATTGACTACTGTATATCCCCACGTCGCTCTTCTGTCGCTACCAAGAATAACACCATCCTTACATTTGATAGCTATACTTGCTGCCCCGGGGATCATAATTTCCTGTTGACTCAAATATAATAAACCTCAAAAAATAATAATTTCAATCTTGAATTAGTTATTATTTATAAATAATAAAGAATTAATTAAAATTTTTGTTTTAAAATATAAAATTCCTCGAATAAAGGGAATGAATACTTATTTTTTTCTCATTATAAAGAAAGTATATCCATAATATTCTGAATAATTCCTAAACATTTCAATTTCTATGCTAAATAACTCAAGTAATTCAAGTGTCTCATTATCATGTTGGTATTTTTTGCATAATTTATTAATGTTTTTCTCTACAGGAATATAATAATTATCCCACCAACTGGATTCGGGAATGTTAAAGTGGAATATCAAATCTAACCCCTTAGAATTTATTGTTATTTTATTTTCTTTTATATTTTTCATTACTGGGTATTCACTCATCAAGTAATCATATATTTCTTTTGGAAGCTTTTCCTTAAACCAACATAGCTCTGAAATCACGAGATATCCTTTTTCTTTGAGAAAAACCTGCCAATCTTCAAGTGCTTTTTCAAATCCATAGAAATACGCTGCTCCTTCTGACCAGATAACATCAAAACAATTACCATCAAATTTCATATCAAGCATAGATTGATTTATTGTAGTTATTCTCTGAGAAAAATTCATATTCTTAGCTCTTTTATCTAGTTCATCGAGATAAGGCTGATGATTGTCTAATGCTAATATTCTTCCATTTGTTAACCTGGCTAGTTCTAATGTTTGCATACCATTTCCACATCCCACATCCAAAATGCTAGGCTCTGAAGGTAATTCCGTTAGAAAAGAAAATGCTTTTTTTGTTGATTCATTATCTCCAGGTCCTTGTCTTGGCAAATCTGCATTAAATACTTCGTATATGATATCCAATTTCTTACACTTTTCTATATTTTAGTACATTTAATCAATATAATAATATGAGTTGTTTACTAAAGGTCTATTTGATAACTTTATAGCTTATTTCTTTGCCATTTTTATCATAACATCTCACATTTTTTATCCCATAAGGGAATCCTATGATAAAATGACAATTGAATCCTTTAAAAAATCCCCTTAAATCTTGTAAGGAAGGATGAGGATTTCCAGAAGGATGTGAATGAACACTTGCTTGATAATAACGATCTAATGGAAGTCTAGATGAAGAAAAAATCCCTGATATTTTTGAGGTAAGGGTGCCTGGAGGTAAAATAAACTCGTTAAAAATTTCTTTTTCCATTTTTAAGATTCCTAAGATTTCTCTAGGATGATGTTCACGACATAATCTTAAAATTCCTTCTAATAGCTCAGCTTTTATCAAAATTGTATTAGATTCTAAATTCTCAAGAAAGGTTACGATTTCATTGATAATTTCTATAATTGGCTTAGGATTATTTGATTTCCACGTGTTTAAGGAATAAATTAGGCGATCAAGTTTTTTATATATATCCCCATTCTGATTAATTAATTTTACTTTAGGTTTTTTTGGAAAATTCCTATAATCAATTTCTAAAATAGTTCCCTTTTTTAATTGAATTGAGATATGTGAGATTAAATTGTCATAAATTTCAGCATTAGGAAAATATTTTATGATGTTTTGATATTGATCTTCTATGCTATCCATTATTAGGAGTAAAAAAGGCTAGACACCAAAAGAATTTTCCTTTTTATAATGTTCTTCTTAGAAATTTTATTTTCAAATTTTATGGTTTTATGCTCAAAAACACTTTAAAACTTAAATGAGAAACTCAAATAATACTTTCAGAAATAAATCTGGTTCATGAGGGAAAATGGCATGAGCACTATGCTCAAAGAATATAAGCTTTGCTCCAGGTATTAACTCAGCTAATATCTCACCATTTTTTGGTGGGATCAGAATATCATTTTTACCTTGTAATATTAAGGTTGGGATATCCATTTTTTTAAGTCTCCTGCATGTATTACAATTTAACATAGCTTTAACTTGTCTTGCATAACTATGAAATGGAATGCGACATTTGAGAAATCTTTGAATCTTATCAGCTATGTATTCGGGATTTTTTTTAATAAAATCTTTAGTAAAAATTAGCGGTATAGTTGCCTTAGCCATCCTTTCTGGAGTTAAACCTTCAATTGCACCTATAAATAATTTATATGCAGTAAGATCAGGAGGAACTGATTTCCTTCCCCCGCATGCAGTACCCCAAAGAATGAGTTTTTTAACCTTTAGGGGATAATTTAAGGCCATTTCTTGGGCAATCATTCCTCCCATTGAAAATCCAAGTACATAAGCACACTCAATGTTTAAAGCATCCATTAACCCAGCTATGTCATTAGCCATCATTTTTATTGTATATTCTCCGTCAGGAATATCAGTTTGACCAGCTCCTCTGTTATCGAATAATATTGTTTTAAACCTTTTCGAAAGCCCATCGATTAATGGTTTATCCCATATCTTAAGACAAATGGAAACTCCTGGTATCATTAAGAGTGGAAATCCATCCCCATGAACTTCATAATACATATTTATATCATTGACTTTTATCTTAGGCAATTTCAACCAGCCTCTGAGTGTATGAACATCTTAATTATAATTTATAAATAAAATTGCGTAAAAATAAAATATTTTTATCCTTAATATATCACTATCATTGTTCCGACTACAATAAGCTATGTGATTTCTGAATTACAACTTATGTTTTTTTCTTGACTCGATCATGACTTAATAATTATGATCAAATAATTGACAATATAATATTTACTAAGGATGCGAACTTTTTATTCAAAATTTCTTTAATCACCATTCTATCATATGAAATTCAATATATACCAAGAATTTTTCAATAAGCATAATTGCATAATTTTTAGTCTAATAAATTCAATTCATCTTTTTTCAATGGTAAACAATATTATGATCTGATGGATCACTATGTGATACTTATCATGGATAATTTTTTTTGATTATATATTTTTTAATTCCCCATTGAATCATATTGAAATCAAAGTAAAAGACCCTACATTCTGTATTAATATTTGAATAATGGTGATACTAACAAAATTAATTCATTTTTGATGTGTGATCAGTTTCTAATATATCACAGATGGTGACCGTTTATTCAAAACTTAAATTTTTTGTCGTGATCTTTTATGCATTTATTTTCCCACCTTCTTCACACTACTACATAACATTTAAATAACTCTTCCGATATATTATTATCTAAGATACTCTAAAAATAACTTCAAAAAAAATTAAAAATTAAAAAGATAATAAAATTTACACAAAAAAGTGGAGGAATGAAATTATGGCAAAAAAGAAACATTCATTCGCGTGGAGCCCCATTAGAAGATTAATGAAGCAGCAAGGCGCTAGCATTGTCGCTCGAAATGCAGTTGATTTATTAATTGATCATCTTGAAAAGACAGCAAGTGGTCTTACTGAACAAGCAAGAGCCTTTACAATGCACGCGAACCG
>JAEOSD010000069.1 GCA_016840545.1 Promethearchaeota archaeon | reverse complement strand
GTGGAGCCCCATTAGAAGATTAATGAAGCAGCAAGGCGCTAGCATTGTCGCTCGAAATGCAGTTGATTTATTAATTGATCATCTTGAAAAGACAGCAAGTGGTCTTACTGAACAAGCAAGAGCCTTTACAATGCACGCGAACCGAAAAAAGATAACCAAGAACGATTTACTCTTGTCGATTAAATACAAATAAATAACTTTTGGATAAGTTGGGCTTCAAAAGGATAAAATTTTCATTTTTTTTTCTTTTTTTTACTATTTGTTTTAACAATTCAAACAAGAGTTCAATAATTATTGGACTAAATATCTTTTAAGTAAATCCTTAGCCTTTTGATAATTAGTTTTATTTGAGTATTAAAAATGATATATTTACAAATTAAAAAGCCTATCCATTTTATCGGATTAAATGGTACTTCTTACAGATATGGAAATGTAACTATTTTAATGAATTGGGTTTTAGAGGGGTGTAAAGAAGCTGGAGTAAAGGTGATAGATCGCAATATTTAGTATTGTCAGGGATGTCATGCCTGGATTTAGTGGAACTGTAGTAGGCTCACCAGCTTATTCAGGTGAGCCTACTGCTCAACTTAAACCCCTTCTTGATCGCTTAACGTTATCTATACTATATCTTGGATTATTTAACAATCAATTTTGAGTAGAAGTTTCAACAAGCTGTATTGCTAAAAGAAATAGTTCACCTTTTATTATTTTAAATACAAAATTATTAAATATTATAGAGTAATATCTTTCTATAATCCAATTAAAAGTCAATCCTTATTCGATTTTATCAAGTTATAATAATTACATAAAGGTAATGGTTAATTATGGGAAAAGTACAAGTAAAGAGCGATAGTTTAGAAAAATATCCTAAGGATCTTAATAAGTTATTTGACGAATTTGCACAAGTTTTGGAAAAAGACGGAATAAACGTAGCTGAAATCGGGCCTCGAGAAAATTTGTCAACTACATTTCGTTATTTTAAGTATGAATTTAAAGTCATCTTTGAAATTCAAAATTCAGAGTTGATAATAAGTTATATAGGAAAAAAATATTTTCTAAAAAATTATTTAAAATCACTTATAATTAAAAGTTTAAATAGGGCTAAAGACTTAGTACCAAAAGCAAGAGTTGTAAAAATTAAAGAAGATGAGGCTCTAGAGATATATTCCGCAAACCAAACAACCAAAACTAGGAAAGGAATCTTAGTTTTTGTAAGTTATGCAACCAAAGATGCTGATTTATTTAGAATTAAAGAAATCGCAGAAATCCTTACTACTTATAATAAGATAGAAGATGTGCTGTATTGGCAAGAGGACATGAAAGATAATATAATAAAATATATGAATGACAACCTTGAGAAATGTGATTTAATGATTTTATTTTGTTCACCAAATGCATTAAGATCTAAACCAGTTGAAACGGAATGGACTGCAGCAGAAAGTTTAGAAAAACCGATAATACCTGTGTTTATTAAGCCAGAACATATACCTCCGCTTTTAAAATCAAGATTAGGGGTTGAATTCGATAATTTTGACTTTCAAAAAACTGTCAATGAAATTTATAAATTACTTTTAAAAAAAGCTGAAGAAAGTGAAATGATATTAGTTTAATCTCTTTACTTTGATATTTCATTTTCTACAGTTATAGAGTTATGATGATTAGATGAAAAATGAGCTACTATTACTTTAATAAAAGAAATAAAATAGATTAAATCAAATAAAGGTTAAAATTAATTCAATACCAGTCTATATAACGGCTAGCCATTGGATTCTTATCCATACATTGAACTCCGAATTGACAAAACTCACACCCTACAGGAAAATTATGTGCTTTATATTTCCAATTAATGCGGCGACTATATGATTTAAGAATAGATCTAAGGCGTGGTACCATTTCTCTTGCAACTTTTACACGATATCTGTTACATTTTGTTTTATCATAACCTTTTTCTGTAATCGCATTAGCAGGACATTTTTTTATACAATCTCTACAAGTTCCTTTTGCATAATATAAACAATTTGCATATGGTTCATCACTTTTTCTTGGAGTCACTGTTAGCGGTGCATTTGTAATGACCGAAGCTAATCGAATATTGCACCCTGCTTCGGTAATAAGCCCTTCATGTAAACCAAAAGTTCCTAATCCTGCAGCAAAGGCAACATGGTTTTCGGACCATGTGGAATAAAAATCTTTTTTTGCAACTAAAGTATAAGCATCGCTAAGTTTTCCAGAAATAGCAGTAAACCCCTTATTTTGAAGGAAATCAATTGTTTGACTCATTATGTAATTCCTAAAATCCTTAGCAAAATTTCTGGCTACAGAATAAATTTCAGCAGGTAAGATCATTTTTGGTAATGTAATCGGGGTATTACTTTCCTTTCGAATATTATCAGCAAATGGAAATATTGTAGATACCGTATATAGATCAGATGCTGATACTTGTTCTTGACCACTCGCCATCCATATTTCCAAGGGTGTAAGGTGTTCAGGCCCTACAGTCTCTTTAAATTTTTGAAAAATAGGGTCACTCCCTTGAGCAATACCGATTAACGGATGAGAGAATATTTTACCTCCTCCGTAATTTTCTGGGAGACGATTAAGATTACTAGTTTCAAATTTTCCCTTTAAAAATTCTAATAAAATTTCGTTCAAGATTAATCAAAAAATATAAATTATGTTGTTTTGTAAAATATTGTCGAATTTTTATTTATGTTTTACTCAATTACTTAGAAAATTCCACAGTAATTCTTAAATGTACAAAAATGTATATAAAACATTATATCTTAATTAATTATCACCTAAATTAACAAATAATTAAATAATTAAGGTGAAAAATTGGCTCTATTTATAATTCTTGGAAGTTACACCCAAGAAGGGATCATGAACATGAAGGAGTCTCCACAACGACTTGAGGCTGCAAAAAAAGTAGCAGAATCAGTTGGGGGGGCCATTAAAGAATTCTATTATACAATGGGACGTTATGATTTTGTTGTGATAGCTGAGGCCCCCGATTACGATGCTATGCTGAAGGCTCTCATGACTGTCGGTAGTACAGGCGCAATAAGGACAGAAACATTACAGGCAATCCCATTTGAAAAAGCAATAGATATTATTAAGGACTTGCCATAAAGTTTCTCCATAATATTTTTAATTTTCCTTTTTTTTTATTTTTCAATTAAAATTAAATTCTATTTATCTTTGGGATATGAAGTCAAAAACTATATCTTTAACTATATTAATATAAGTAAAATATTTCTCCATCTTTGAATTGGGAACTAATTTCATTACTACTAACTAACACTTGTAATAATTCTTCTATGATCTTTTCATTAAATTCAAATCGATCTTCCTCATAGATTCTATTTAATAAAGCGTTAAGAGTAAATGCCTTCCCTTCATTATTCTTTAAGAAATTAATAATGTCATCTATAACTTCATTCTCAGTCTTCCTTTCTTTAATTGAATAAGTAGATGATTTTTTTTCTTGAAGACGATCTACTATCCGGATTAATATCCCTATTATAAATATTATACTGCCAATTATTAGCATTACAACAATAAGTGTTCTGAATAATGTTCTTAAAAAAGGAACAGGTACATACATTCCATAATAAAAGCCAAAAATAGTGATTGCTGGTAAAATAATAGCCACCCCTATTATAATCAATATCAATCCTATCTTATCTAACTGCCTTATTTTAATTACACCTCTTAAATACTTTTTAATTTTTAATTGGATTCTTAAGGGGTTATAAGAAAATCATCCTATAAAAATTAATACTTTGATAATTGGATTTTAAAAGGCAAAAATTAAAAATTATAATAACCCAAATATATTTTTAAATTCCTTCCTTACAAATATTGTATCTTCATAAGTGATAAGATGGTTTAAAATGGCTGATAAAGTTAATGATGAGGTTAAAGTAAATGGTAAAGTTAAGGAAATTCTTTTTCGAGCTATGGAAATAATGATGAAAAATCTCGAAGATAATATGAACCATTTAAGTAAACCTAAATATTTTGCGCACACTCAAAAATTTATTGAATTAGTCTATGATGGGTTAATAAATAAGCGGAGGTTTTTCTTACTAGCTTCTGGGAGGAGCGCATTCATACTCCAATGCTTTGCTACGCGACTTGTCCATTTAGGTGCTAATATCTATATAGTAACCAATCTAGCTTCAATACCTGCGTTAACAAGTAATGATATATTGATAATTTTATCAGGATCAGGAACAACGGAGATTGTTGTTTCTCTATTGAAGAATTATGTTAATACTGTAAAACCTTATGGAATTGTTTCAATCACTTCACATCCAGAATCAATAGTAGGGAGAATCTCAGAGATTACAATTAAATTAAAGGGAAGAACGAAAAGAGATAAGGTTGATCGCCATGATGATACAGCTCTTCTTACCCCAGAAGGCACTAATTTCGAGATTGCAGCGTTTGTATATCTTGATTCTATTATAGCAGAGTTAGCGATAAAGATGGGTAAAACCAATGAAGATCTACTTAAAAAACATTCAGAAACTATTTAACACCCCTCGTTTTCTTTTTGAAATTATCTTTTTCCTTCCTAATTATAAGCTTAATTAATTTGATAGAGTAAAAATTATTTAGTGAAGTAACTATATTTAATTTGCGCTGATTTATAGTGTTTTTATAAGAATTAATTTCGATGACTAAAAATCTCCAAATCAGCGCACAATTTACAAAATTAATGCGCCAATTGCACCACAGAATTCTGAGTTGTTTAAGAATATTGCTTTTTTCTTGTGAACTTTAGAAATTAATGCTAAATTTTTCCTTGCTATTTTATTATCTTTTAAAAACCCTCCGCAAAAAACGATATTCGAAATATCATTATAATCTGCCATCAGGTATGCCATTGTACCTATATTTTCTCCGATCATGCATATTATTGATTTTATAAAATCTTCCCTTTTCAAATTATTCAAATCAAAATTTAGATCAATTTTTCCTAATGATGCTGCTGTAAATTCCCTAAATAATAAATCAATTCTTTGATCTTCAGGAGCATAAATATCACCAACTTTTAAATCAACATTATAACGATTTCCTTTCTTAGCAATCTCAATTGCTTCTTGATAGTCATCCATTTTAAATAATAACTTATTCAAACCCATAAAAAATCCACCTCCTAAGGCAGTTCCTCCTACATGTGAGAAATCTTCTTTTTTTAAAACCACTGAAGTACCAGTGCCGATTGTCACAATTAGGGAATGAGGTAAAGGTTGGTTTTCATTAGATTGAAATAAAAATTCTACGCCCTTTATATTTGCTTCAAATTCGTCAATCAATTTGCAGTGATATTGCTCCTCATATTTTTTAAACATATTATAAGCTTTTCCTCCTGTTAAATTAATCTGTTCAATATCAGACTTTACAATCTCGAAAAACTCAGAAATTTTGTTAAAACTTTGTTTTGTTGGAAAGATTGATAAAATCATATTATCTCCATCAATACATGCAATCTTTGTAAGACTTTGGCCTATATCAATTCCAACTTTTTTAGATAATAATTTTTTTTCAAAGGAAGATACCTGAATTTTAGCAGTACTTTGTTTAAAAATAATAAACACCCGAAGGGAATTTAATAAAAGTTTATTTAATTATGTAATTTTAACAATTTATTGTATTAATGAATTATCCATAGAACTTTACAATGAATAGTAATTCATCAATAACAGAAGCTACGCAAGTTGCACTAATAAAAAGTACTACTTCCAAAGACGGGGTTTTAGAGGGAATTTCAAAATTAGGTGGAATTTCAAAATTTATCAAAGAAGGAGATCTTATTTTTATAAAAATTAATTTAAGGAACCCAAGTGGTTTTCCTACCAACACAAACTTTGATGTTATCAGTTCAGTAATTTCTTTATGTACAGATGCTGGAGCTAAAGAAATATATGTTGGTAGTTTTCCAGACCAACATGTTAAAATTAAAGCTTTAGCTGATGCTTTAGATCTTCAAACACTTTTTAAGAAGTGTAGAGCTAAATTATTATTATTAGATGATGAAGATAAATATTCTCAAGAGATAATAAATCTGAATAATAAAGAGTTTAAAGTACCATCAGCAATTTTAAGATGTGACAAAATAATTTCAATCAATCAAGTAAATGTAGATCCAGTATTCACATGTACTTTAAACTTACTTAATTCTTATTCAATTGTTTCGAACGAAGCTCAACAAATTAAAAAACATCTAAGAGTGGGAAGTGATTATCTTCATCTTGATCAATATAAAAAAGATCTAATCTCGAATATTTTAACTGTTTTTATGATAAAGAAACCAGATTTGGTAATAAATGATTTATTCTATGTTTTAGAAGGAGCTGGACCATTCAATTATAAAGATTCAAACTTAAAAAAGACCAGTTTTATGGTAATTGGTAATGATGCTGTTGCAGTTGATTCCATTACTTTAATGTTATTAAATATAGATATTAGTAAACAAGATCTATTAATGGAAGCTCGTGATAAAAAAATAGGTATTGTAGATATTTCCGAAATTAAATTAATTGGTGAAGATATAAACAAAAATAAATTGGATATAAAACTCTGCGCATCTAAATTGGAAGATGTGGAAGTCAAGAATACTGACATAAAAAAAGGGAGATTATGTTCCGGATGTTTTAACCAGGCATATCATCTACTTAATCTTATGAAATCGAAAATGACTAAAGATTTAAAATATATAGGGAAGCAATCAGTATTAATTGGAGAAAAACCCCAAGAACCAGAATTTTTGGAAAATATTCTAATTTTTGGAGATTGTGCTATAGATAGTACGAAAGATCGAACTTTCAGAAAAATAATTATAGAAAAAGGTAAAAATATAATTGAGAAGGCTAAAAATAAAATCAAAAAGGAAAAGAAAAACAAATCTAAAAGGAAGACTAAAATTATATCGAATAAACAAATATTAGAATTACCTGGTTGCCCTCCTGATATCTTGAAATGTATTTCTTCGATAATTAAATATTACGGAAAGGATGAAGTTCCAGGTTTGAATTTATATTATAATTTAATAAGTACATATGTAGATTTCAAGAAAATTGAGGCTAACAAGGAGTAGGAGAGAAAAGCGTAAATGCTCGATAATAACTTTAAAAGTAATTGGAAGAAAATATTGAATTATAATAATAAAGTAAATTTAGTAGAGAGCCCAGAAGAAATAAGAGAGCAATTAAGGATTCCATTAACACCTATACATATTGAAGGCTATTTATTATATTACCTATTTGAACTACTTTATCCTAAATTCGTTAATGATCAGCAAAATATTTTAGATATAATTCTTTCGGATTATGACATTGAAAATAAAGTGCTAGGAATATATTTATATAAGACAAAAAAAGCAGGAATCCATGAATCTATCGAGGAATTACCGAAGGATTTAGTGATAATAAAAGAAAAAGACATTACAGATTTAAATCAGTTCTTTAATAAGGTTCAATCTCATGTCACAGATAAGAAAAGTGTAAAAATTTCCTCTATTCGAATATTTAAGAGACGAGGGATAGATTTAATTAATACCTATTGTGATAACCTAGAAAAATCTTCAATATACGAATTTCTATATCGTTTTCTAGATTTAATTCAGAAATTAATAAATGAAAATCTGATTTATTTATTCCCTGAACCTAATTTCTATAGATTTTTAAAAGATTTTTTCAAAATTTTAAATAACTTAAAGTTATCGAAATTTTTTAGAATCATTGAAAGCTTAATTTCAAACTTTGCCACAGTTTTAGTTTTTTACTCGAGAAAGTTATATATTATTACTGAAGTAAATAAAAGAGATTCAAAACTCAATGAATCCAAAATTTCTATTAATTTAAGAACAACTAAAGACTTGGATTTAGAAGTAAAGCAATATCTATCAAATAATTCGTTATTGTCAATCCAAAAAAAACTTAATTCTGAAAGTGTTTTGAGTTTAAGTCAAGATCATTTAATTTCATTCTTTTTAGATTTATTCGATTTAGAAATTCCAATAAAAAAAGAAAATTTCAAATTAATACTTCAGAAATTTATTTATGGGATAAGATCCTTTGAAGTTCATTGGAATCTTATACCACGTCCAAGAATATTTAATACGTTAATTCGGTTTTTAGTACGGTTGTTAGGGTTAAATATTAATTTCAAAAAACTTTCTCATTGGGCAATTCCAGATATGTTTTTTAGCTTAATAGATACATATTTTGGATTAAATTCAAATGTTCTACTTATTTTAGTGAATAAGAATAGAATTTTCACTAAAACATCTCTATTATTAGAAATTGAGAATAGTTCCTTGATAAATATCATCCCAATTGATAATTCAGAGATACTAGTAACGAAAAAAGTCGATTCACTTGATTCAATTAGAAATTCTTTTTTAGAAAAATTTGGAACTAATCCAATTATAATTAAAGTAGATAAAAACCTTATCCAAATGATAATATCTGTCTTAATCTTCAAGTTTTATAAACTTAAACCACTTTCTCTTCTAAAAGTCCTTAAAATGATTAAAAAAGAAGAATACTTTCAAATCCATCCAATATTACCTCCTTATCAATTAATCAGGAAAATGGGAACGATATCACTTTTAAAACTTTGTTTATCAATGATTATCGACAAACATGAATTTTAAAATATAGATTAAAAGATTAGATTATTCTAAATAACCTTTTACTTTTAGTAATTCAGCATTTAATATAGCTCCACCAGCGGCTCCCCGTATTGTATTATGACTTAACCCTACAAATTTAAAATGAAATACACTATCTTTTCTCAATCTTCCAATAGTTACAGCCATCCCTTTATCATTCTCTCTATCTTTTTTTGGTTGAGGTCTATTATTATTTTCTAAATAAATTATTGGCTGCTTAGGTGCAAATGGTAATTCTAACTCTTGGGGAAGCGATTTAAATTCTGTCCAAATTCTTATAATTTCTTCTTGGGAAGGAATTTTATTTTTAAACTGAATACTCACACATGCAGTATGACCATCACTAACTGGAACTCTCGTACATGTAGCACTAATTTGGATTGATTCATCATTTAAAATTCCATTTTTACCTAAAGTTCCCAATATTTTTGCGGGTTCTTTCTCAGATTTTTCTTCCTCTCCATTAATGAATGGTACGATATTATCTACGACATCTAAAGATGCAACTCCTGGATATCCTGCTCCGGAAACTGCTTGAAGCGTGGTAACTATTAATTTATTGACTTTATACCCAGATTGTTCTAATGCGTAAATTGGGGTGACATAGCTTTGAATTGAACAATTTGGTTTTACCAAAACAAAACCATTAGAAAAACCTCGATTATTTTGCTGTATAGGAATAAGTTTAACATGTTCATGATTTACTTCAGGTATTATCATCGGAACATCTAAAGTC
The DNA here is from genome assembly GCA_016840545.1 of Promethearchaeota archaeon. Taxonomy (GTDB): domain Archaea; phylum Asgardarchaeota; class Lokiarchaeia; order Sigyniarchaeales; family SOKP01; genus SOKP01. Next base: position 6,596 of record JAEOSD010000069.1, on the reverse strand, counting down.
CATCTATTAGCAGAACTATTACTTACAAGTGGAAATCCTTCTTTAGCATACTTAAATTCAATCTCACGTGTATCTTCTTTTTTGGGTAGATCCATTGCAGAAAACACAAAACTAATTTCTGAATCAATATTATCGAAATCTTGTACGTCTCTTACTATTAAATCTTTCAAATTATTTGGAATTTCCATAGGCATCTGCCATTTATGGTTTGTCGCTTGCTCATACGTTTTTCCAGCAGATCTTGGTGATGCAGCAACATCTGCTACTTCAAACCAAGGATGATTCTCTAATAATCTAATATAATTTTGCCCGACCATCCCAGTAGCTCCCAATATTCCAACTTTTAATTTTCCCAAGAGTTTAATCACTCCATCTGTTATTTTTAATTTAAAATTTAAAATGAGTGTACATTGAATAATTTTATTAAAATATTAAGTGTTAGATTTATTATACACATTACAAAAAAACTAACTTTTGGGAGATAAATGCAGAACATCAAAGATGATTTATTAAAGCAAGCAGAAGAATTGGAAAAAGAATCAAAAAATGAAATTAAAAATAAGAAGTACAATGCTGCAATTTCATTGTTATTAAATGCCAAAGATATTTATGCACGATTGGGTCTTACAGGTCAAGTTGGAATATTACTCAAGGAAATAGTTAGATTGAAAAATCTTGAAAAAGAAGAACCAAAACCAGCTTCTTTAAAAAAGGAAGAATTAAAACCAATTGTTTTAAAAAAGGAAGAATTAAAATCAACATCTCCAACGATAGATATAACTCCTCCTATCGATACAAAGATTATAATGGAAATTAATGGTAAAGATGTTTTAGAGTCAAAAGGAACTCAATTATTAGAAGAGGCAAGGTATTTAGCTTTAAATAACGAATTAAATGAATCAATTAAAATATATAATGAAGCTTATGATATATTTAAAAAAATAAATCATACTTATGAATGTAAACAAATTTTATGGCAAATTAATGAAATTAAAGAATATCAAAAATGGGGAAAATCTCGTAAGTCTAATGGTATCCAAGTTCCAGTGAAAGATATTATATCATTAGCAGCAGCTGAAAAAAGGAGATTATGGATTCAAGAACAATTACAAGAAGGTAACCGAGCAAGATCAGTCCAAATCGATGAAAGTAAAACAAAAACCAAGGAAAAGAAATCGTATAAAATATTTGAACAACGAACTAAAAAAGAAAAATTAGAGGAGGAGAAAAGAAAAGCTGAATTAAAATTACTGCAAGAACAACAAGAGCAAAAAAAACAAATAATGGGAGAACGTGAAGAGAAAATAAGAAAATTTCGTGAACAAAAACAAACAGAGGAAACATTGCAGAAAATTGCTGAAGATTTTTTAGATAAAGCAACTAAATCTGTTCAGAAAAGAGAATATGATGAAGCTAAATTGAATTATGAAAAAGCAATAGAAATCTTTACGGGATTAGGGTGGAGCAGTCAGGTAAAAGTATTGAGGCAAGAATTATGGAATGTAGATCGTTATAAAAAAGAGTATGAAGAGAAACTTAAATTTAATCTATCAGTAAGACAGAGAAGTGAAGAAGAATTCCAGAAGAGAGTTAAGACCATGAAGAGTGATTATATGAAGTATCAAGAAAGAGTTCTAGAACAAATGAACGATTTCCCTCCCGAAGTAAAGACTAAATTAGAAAAAGCTCAATTAATAAAGGAAAAAGCAGATAAAGAAGAAAGTCTAAATAAACTAGGAAGGGTCTTAGAGCGGTATAAATATATCTTAAAGTTATATTTATCAATCCCAAAAGAAATAGTTGACTTAACAGACGAGGTTTCTAACATTAAACAAAAAATTTCACAACTAGAGAATAATATATAATTTAAAATTACTTATTCCTTGATATTTAATGAAAAATCCATTCTCAGAATTTTATCACGTTCCCAACTCGAAAGAGCTGTTGGATATTGCTTTTAGAAGAGCTATGAAAAGTTCTACTCAAGTATCTAAAAATGCGCCCATTTTGATGAAGGCCAAAAAAAAGGAATCTAAACGTATCAAAGTCGCAATCGAAGAATTAATTGAAAGAATTCTCAAAATCATAAAAAGTGTTCCAATAATAGATGAATTACCTGATTTTTATAAAGAATTAGCTTCATTATTAGTAGATATTGATAAGTTCAAACTAACTTTGGGCAAAATAAACGGAATTTTACCAATTTTAAGTCAAATTGGAAGAGATTATTCAAAACAATTAAACCGGATTGAAAACCCTAAAGAGGGGGATAAAATAAGAAGAGCTGCATTTGGTAGAATTTCTTCAATTTTGAGGAAACAAAATAAAAACCTTGAGTATTTAAACAATATACGGGGAAAATTGAGAGAAATTCCATCAATTGATTACTCATTACCATGTGTAGTCGTTGCTGGTTATCCAAATGTTGGAAAGAGTAGTTTAGTAAAAAATATTTCAACAAATAAAAAAATAGAAGTTCAGGAATATCCATTTACTACTAAACAAATAATAATGGGTCATATTGAAATAGATCGAAAATTTGATAAAATTAAAATACAATGTTTGGATACTCCTGGTATTTTAGATCGACCTATGTCAAAGAGAAACAATATTGAGCTTCAAGCAATTTTAGCATTACGTTTAATTTCAGACTTGATTATTTTCATTTTTGACCCTACTCCCGCATGTGGTTATTCAATTGATTCTCAAATAGAATTGTTTTATGAGATAAAAAATAGTTTTAGTAGAGATGGTAAGATTAAAATTTTTATTGTATTGAATAAAATGGATTTAACAAGCCAATCAGAAATAATTTATCTAAAAGAAAAACTAGGGTTAAATGATAATGATTATATCATGACCAATGCCCTGACAGGTGAAAATCTTGACATTTTAAGTTCACTTATAAAAAGTAAATATGATAAGGGTGAATTATTCTAATTTAATAATGCTTATTGTTAATAAGATTTGCATATGGTTAATTTAAATATATTAGGTTTAGATATTGGAGGAGCAAATACTAAAGCTGCCTTGATCCAATGTAATAAATTAAAAATTCAAAAATCCTATTCTTATATTGAATATTTTCCATTTTGGGAACAAAATTTAGACCAAATTCCTAATTTATTAAAAAGAATTATTGAAAAATTACTAAATAAAAATCAGTTAAGTCTAAAAGATCTCGACTATATTTCTGTTACAATTACAGCAGAGCTTTCTGATGCCTTCCAAACAAAAAGAGAAGGTATAGAAATAATTGTAAATTCTTTAAACAAGGTGTTTAATAAAGATAAAATGTTCTTTATTAATACAAATTGTGAATTTATCAAATTTCAAAAAGTAAAAAATGATTACTTATCTATTGCTGCTGCAAATTGGGTTTCAACCTCCTTATTCTTAGGAAAATTCATACCAAAATGTATTTTAATTGATGCAGGTTCTACTACAATAGATATTATTCCAATTTTAGGTTCCAAGCCTATAACCATTGGTAAGACTGATATAGAACGCCTAATTAATCATGAATTAATTTATACAGGAGGTTTAAGGGCAACAATACCCTCAATTACTCATTTCGTTCGTTACAAGGGTGAAAAAGTTAGGATTTCTTTTGAAAAATTCGCTTTAATTTCAGATATTCATAGACTTCTAAATAATATCTCAGAAAAAGAGTATATCAACGATACTGCAGATAATAGAGGAAAATCAATTGATCATTGTTATGCGCGGTTAGCCCGTATAATATGTATGGATATAGAGACTATAGCTAAGGATGATTTATTTAAAATTGCTAATTATATATATGAAAAGCAATTGGAAATTATACAATCAGAAATTTCCCAATTAATGGAATCTCTTTATTTCAGATTACCAGAATTTAAGGATGATTTAATATTTATAATAACTGGTTTAGCAGCAGATTTTTTGATTAAAAAAGTATTAACAAGATTAGGTTTCAATAATATTGAATATTATGAAACAGTAACTAATATTTCTGATAAAATAAGCTCCTCTGCTTTAGCAGTAGCAGGAGCTTTATATCACAAATTACAAAATGATATGGTAAATGGCAACTGAAGTAGCTATCTTTAAAATTGGTGGTAAAATTTTAGACAATAGTAAACATCTAATTAATACTATAGCCCAATTAACTCAATTATATGAAGATAATATTATTCAAAAAGTCATACTAATTCCTGGTGGAGGAATCCTAGCCAATTTTGTTAGAAATTTATATTTAGAATTTAAAATAGATGATGAACTGGCTCATTGGATTGCTATATATTCTATGAACTTTAATGGATTAGAATTACAACGAAAATTTCCTCATCTAGAAATCGTTGAAGATTTTGAATATCTTAAGAATGAAAAGAGAATATTTTCAATATTTTTACCATATCAGTATCTCAGACTCATAGATCCTTTACCTCATAGTTGGGATGTAACTTCAGATTCAATTACATTATACTGTGCTTATAAACTTGGAGTAAATGAATGTTTTTTAATTAAAGATGTAGATGGAATTTTGGATAAAAACAGTAATGTTATAAAGGAGTTAACTACAAAAAAATTTATAAAATTAAAGAAAGAAGAGAATTTGGCAAAAACTAATGCAAATTCATCAGATATAAAAGAACAATCTAAACCCCTTGATGCATATTTAACTAAACTCATTGATTTACATAAAGTAAATTTAATAATTCTTAATGGAGTGAGCCCTAATTTAAGAATTTTAAAATATTTTTCCAAAACTAACCAAAGAAAAAAAGTTTATTCTAAAATTAAGTTTGAGTAAAGGGCTCAAGCCTTAAATTTAATTTGAATTAAATGGTACAAATGTAATTAAAGTTTTAATTAGAACAATGCTAAATATTCTATATAGAAATTAATTTCAAATTAAAATATTTAAAGTGTGGTTAATATGGATGATGAACAAATAAAGAAAAATGCTGAATTTTTAATAAACAATCTTGCTGGTAAAGAAGTTCCTGGTAGAGTAAAATTTAATGTGAGATATAAAACTCTAGTTGATTTTGCTAAGATTTATGGAATAACTGATTCTAAATATGTTGGTTCAGAAGAGGAAGGAATTATTGCGTGCCATGCATTTGCAAATAACTTTACTATAAAAGCGCTTTATAAACTACTACTAGGTATGAAATTGGTACAAAATGGTGAAGAACGTCCTTTCGTAAAAAATCCTGGAAAATTATTGCATATGGGCCAAAAATATAATTGGGATGGTTGTGTAGAACTTAAACAAGGAGATAAACTAAACATTACTGCTAAATGGGGTAAAGTATGGCTAATTGAAAAGAATATGATGCTTTTGGCTGAATTTCATGTAGAAGTAAAAAACCAAGATGGTGAAATGGTCGTAAGGCCCGTTGTAACTGCGGGTATCAGGTCAGGAGGTTATTAATATAATAATTGGAGGTAAAAAAAATGGTAAAAATATCTGATATCAAAGTTGGAGATGTTATTAAAAATGAATTTGAGGGAATTACACGAGAATTATTAAGAGCATATGCTAAAGCCTCAGGAGACACTAATCCTATTCATACTAATGATGAAATAGCGATTAGGGCCGGACTAAAGGGAGTTATTGGGCATGGACTCTTTAGTTTTGGTTTTATTACTAAATTATTTGAGGATTTTCTTGAACATGGTAAATACGGAAAATTAATAGAAACTGATGTAGAAATGAGAGGTATGGTGAGGTGTGGGGATCTGCTTATTACAAAAGGAGAGGTTACTAAAATTGAAGGAAAACGAGTTTCTTTTAACGTAAATCAAACAACTTTTACTAATATTGAAATTAAAGATAATAGAGGAAATATTGTAAGACAATTTGAAGCAGGTGAAAGAGGATACATTTCAGAAAAAGATATAGAACGAGGTCTAGTAAAAACCAAAGAAGTTCCTGAAGGTATTCTTTCATATAGAGAACGTGTCTCTACACCAGGTTCTGCCATCATAGAATTATATGAGTAAATTAATTTCAATTTTTTTAAATTTTATATTTTATTTTCTTTTTGTTTTTTATACTCATTAACTTTAAAATATCAAATTGCTATGTTATTTTTGAAATAACATTTTTATAGTTTTACGACAAAAGAGTTTATTGCAAGTAATCAAATTAAAACATAATAAAGTCGGATAAATCTATTGAAATCTCTTAGCTTAGACGAAGAAAAATTAAAAGATTTGATATTAAGCGGTAACTACGAAAAAGCCGCAGATGAAATTTTTGAAATTTTAGAAAATCAAGATAGTTCAGATAAGGAAATAATATACAAAAGTCTGAATTTATTAAATTTAATTTGTGATAAATCTCCTTCCATTTCAGAGCGTGTAGTGAAAAATATTGATCTAATTATGAACGACGCTAATTCATGGATTCGATTAGTTTCTTTAGAGATTCTTTACCAAATTTCATTATATCGCCCAAATTTACTATTAGATCTTATAGAGAAAATAAGAAATCGTTTTTATGATCAAGAATCAGCAGTCCGAAGATTATCAGTTAAAATAATTGGAAATTTAATTGTGTCATTGTATATTGATCGTGAAGATATACAAACCATTATTGAGGA
>JAEOSD010000068.1 GCA_016840545.1 Promethearchaeota archaeon | reverse complement strand
AAGTTATTATAATAAAATCATAAATCTTTACCAATCAAAAGTTAATGCGCTATTTAAAGAGCCTAGTTTAGACTTAGAGTATTTATATTGGTTTCTCTTATTAGGGAAGTATTTAAAAGAGGATCTCACCACTCAAAAGCACGATTTTTATGCTTTCATTAAAACATGCGAGGTAGATATTTTAGAGAAGGATCAAATAGGTTTTAAATTAAATCCTCAATCTAAAGCTGTACCTGATATTTGGTCTTTATATTATGCTCTATCTAGTTTACATATATTAGGATTGCTAGAAGAATATATTCTCTCAAAAGGAAGTAATGATCTTGTAAGAAAAGTTAAGAATTTTATATATGAACATAAAAAAGGTGAAATATTTCTCCACTGTCTTGATAAACAATGTGAAGCCCATAAAAAACCATTTTCTTCAAAGACTTTTTATTATATTCTTGAAATCCTCACACTTATTGGTTCAGATGTTAGATTATTTAAAGAACAATTCCGTGCCTATTTAAATAGCAGAAAAAAAATTCCTTCTATGCTCTTCAAATATTTATCTCTTAAATATTTAAATCTGGATTTAGAAGTAAAAGATAAAGAGCTTCAATATTTCCATCAATTTCAAAAATATGATGGTGGATTTAGTTTCTCTAACGGAGAAGGAAATATAGATGATACTTTTTGGATAATTTATACTTTTAATCATTTTTCATGGCTAATGGATTACAACCCTGCCAGAATCTATTCATTCATCAACGAAAATATTCAAACATTTTTTGAAAGTAGTAATGAACAAGCTTCACATATATTCCTTAATTTGTCCAAGGTCACAATACTTCTATCTTTTATATGGAAAAAGTTTATTGGAGAGATTGAAAGGCTGATTTTTAAAGAAATAGAAAAAAATGGATTCGTAGATATTAAACACATAAAAACAGCTTTTGGATTAACCCATGGAATTGAAGAGATCATCCTATATATTAATTTAAGTTATAATTTTAAGCTAAAAATTAGAAGTAATATATTAGAATTTAATAATTTTCTTATAACCCTCAATGATGGATTAAAAGTTATTGCGAATGAAATATGTAATCAGTTAAAGGAAAATAGCATAATATGTCTTTCTGACATTCTAAAGAACTATAAATCATCTTATCATTTTGAATCATTGAAAATGAAAGAGGATATTATTCCTCTAATTAATGATATGATGGAAAAGAATTTTTTCAAGGGAAATATTCGAACTAAATCAAAATTTCTAGGAAAATCAAAATATTACTTTTACTTGGATTTTCTTCTAGATGATGTTATAACTTCTGACATGAAAATAAATACAGAGAAGGTATTAGAAGAAAAAGAAAAATTGGGTGATATTAAGAATGATATCTATAATATGACTTTAATTTTAAAAAATACCTCCACGCAGATTAAAGAAGAAATTGAATCCTATTTACTTCTAGACGAAATTGACTATGCAAAAGAACGATTGAGATTTATTTTGAGAAATGCTTTATTGGAAGCTGATTTTCTAAATGAAAATATTGAAAATTCATTTAGTCAAGATATGAGATATATCAATATTCAAGCAGTATTAGCAACTGAAATTAATCAATGGAAAAAAGCATATTCTATAATGCAGAAGAAGCTAAATGCAGTTGAGAAATATTTAAAAGAAAAAATTTCCGAAAAAGAAGAATTAAAAAAATTTAATGCTATTTTAGATGAATTAGATAATAGAATTTTTGAAATTGGGGAATTTATTAAAAAAGAATTAGATTCATTTAGAAAATATTTTAGAGAGAAGCTTGAATCTGGTTTTATTAACGATAAATATAATTTAATAATTGGTGAATTTAATAAAATCTCGAATTATGTAGAGAAGTATGATCATACAATTTATAAAATATCACAACAAATTACAATAAAAGAAGAGAAAGTTTTCAAGAAACATAAGGGAATTATCGATAATTGGGTTAACTTAAAAGAAGAATTCGAGGCGATTTTCAAATATTATGCTGAAGGATTTAAATTTTTCGAGCAAACAAGTGAGAAAATTGATGGAATTAATGATGAAATTAAAAAAGAAATATCTTATATAAAACAAAAAGCAGATGAAAGAATTTCTCAGAATCAATTCAAAGAAGCTTTTGAGATTATAAAAAAGGATTCTGAAAGCTTATTAAATCAAAAAATAAAGGAAATAAAGGAACTTAGAATAATTGTCTCAGATCAAACTAAAACTAATCAAAAGCTTTTCCTTCTCTTTCAATATTTAAAAGAAAACTTGGATGTATTAGAAGAATCAATTTTAAACTTGGTAGCAGAACAAGTTCAATCGCTAAAGGATAAAGTATTGGAAGAGAGAAATAAAGCTCAAATTGAAGATTTTGATAATTTTATATCTGAACAAATTCAAAGATTCAAGATTAGATTAAAATTTTACAAAACTAAACTAGGTGAAGCAAAAGATATAAAAATCAAGGATGTAATCGATGGTTTTGACAGAATAATCATAGAATTAGATGATAAGAATAAAATCTTTTTGAAAAAATTAAATAATTTAAAAACTGTAATACAAAGTTTTGATCAAAATTCTATTACAATTATCCAATGGGAAAAATTTCATGACTATCTAACAACTGAGATTAATAACTTAAAAGAGAATTATATTAATCAAATTATCATTAGTGAAATAGAGATATGGACCAAAGAAAAAAAAACCAATAAAGTAGATATAAAAGAGCTTGCAAATAAATTAAATTTAAAATGTAAAGCAGTAATACCTCTCATTAAAGAAATGATAGATTTTTCTAAGATTGAGGGTGATTTAAATGAAGAAAAGAAATTAATGATTGTTTTTAATGATGCTTATTACAAAAACAAGGAATTAAACACTTATATTGATACTAAACTTTTGAAATTTCATCAAGAAAAAATTGGTAAGATTTTAGCACTTTATGATTCTGGAGTTAGAAATAAAAAATTAGCAGTTAATATACTAGAACTAGAGAATAGAATCAAAGAATATTCAGATTTAGAGAATAAAATTAGAATTCAATATGAAGATAAAGTAAACCAACTTCAAATTACTGAAGAGAGAGAAGAAAATCTTAACACTAAAAAAGAACTAGAAAATATAATAACAAATGGAAAGATGGCAATTCAAAAAATAAAAGCCAATTTAAATTTCTTTAATGAGTTCCAAATTTTTATTTCAGAAGAGTATAATTTATTAACATTAGATTTTGTGAATAACCTTATCAGAGCTTTTGAAAATATCGAACATTTTGGTTCTTATGTAAAAGCTATTGAACATTTTGAATCTAAAAAAAGTAAATTTGATGTTAAGGTAAAACGTATTGAGGAAAAGATTAATGAAAAACTAAAAGGGTCAATAACTAAAAATTCTAGTTTCAAACGGCTCGAAACTGAAATAAGGGAATTTTATGTCCGAAAAAAGAATGAATTTGGAGCTTTTTACAAAGCTAAATTGGATAAAATTGATGAAGATATTAATATATTGAAGGATGATACTTACCGAAGTGAACTATTAGACAAAATAAATAAAATAAAAATACGTTTAAGTCAATTATTAGGAACACTCCAGACTAGAGTTGAAGACTACATAGAATATAAGGAATTTAAAAGGGCCCATGTGAAAGTAGAAAAAAGAGAAAAGAAAATCGAGGCAGAAATTAGAGACGTTTCAAAAAACATAAAAAACTTAGTTAGAGAATATGAAAGAAAATCAAAGAATTTCGAAACTAAGAATAAGTATTTACTAGATGATTTTGAGCGGTTTATTAAAGGTTTTCGTGATTTAATGAATGAAAAAGTTAAATCTCTAGATGAGATGATAATCAAATCATATGTTTTAATGGCGATTAAAGCTGTGGCTGACCAATATTTGACAATAAGCTTTTTACAGAACGAGTTAAAAATAAAGAAACAGAAAATTCAAGAGCATTTAATTTCTTTAATAAGTTCAGGGAAATTAGAAGGAAAATACGATCCTCGTATTGGATTGTATTATGAAAATCCAGATCTATTAGATAAAGTAGATGAATCTGAACTAGAGGTTATGAAGAAAATGAACTTTAGATTTTATATGTTCTGGAGGCGCCTAAGGAGTTTTGCAAGCCAAAACTATAGTATATTTGCATTCTTAGCAGCAATTTTATCTATTACGCTCTCATTATTCAATTTTACCGGACCAGCTATATTTATACTATTATTCGTTTTAATAATAATACTTGTTTTATATCTATTAATTAAACGAAAAAAGCAAGAGAAAATCTGATTTTTGAATTATATTGACTCTTCTTATTCACAATCGGAAATTAGTTGGACCATTTCAGCTTGTTTATTAATATAACCTAAATAACATGCTTGATTAAAATGTATATAAAATTTATCATCATAGATATCTTCTGCGCGGGCAAGATCCTGAAATGCTGAAAAATTGAGTATTCCATTTTGCCCATAAATTTTTATTATATTTATGAGAGTTCTTATATTCTTATTTATACTATGATTTCTTTTCTTAAATTGATTAATTTTGCTTCCTTTCATTTTTAATAAAGATTTTTTTAACTTACCTTTATCTAATTTGATTAAATCATTGATATGTATTATTCCAAATTTTTTAAATTCTTGATATTCATCACTTTTAGCAAAATTGTCAATTTCTGTAATAATATCTTCAAGCGAACGATTGGCAAGAATTAGTTTTTCTCCCTCTCTACGTCCTTTAAAATTTTTGATAAAGTCTAAGCTATCAACATAAATTATTCTTTTTTGAAAATCAATTTCATGCCTTTCAAGATTTTTGTATAATTCTAAAGTTGTGGGTTTTGAAAGAATATAATTCATTGTCTTTTCCTTTCGGGTGGCAACTTTATGAAAAGGCACATCTACAGTTCCTTCAGTAAGAAGGATGTAGCATCTACCTGAAGAATTTCTTCCAGTTCTTCCTCTTCTTTGAATTAACCGAATTTCAGACGGAACGGGTTCATAGAAAATTATTGCATCTACATTTGGAATATCAAGACCTTCTTCTGCTACACTAGTTGCGATTAATATATTGATTTCTCCCGATCTAAATTTATCAAGAATATCTAATTGCTTATATTGAGAAAATCCAAAGTCATTAAATTTAGATGCTTGACCAATAAATTTCTCTACTTTTAATTTTGCTTTAAATTGATTTATGATTCTATTTTTTAGATACTCTGCCATTTCGCGAAATTGGGTGAAAACTAAGATTTTATGATTGTTGTATTCTTGAAATTCCTCTTGAATAATTGATATCACTTTTTCTATTTTAGGATGAGATAATTGCTCATCTGATGTATTTCCTAGCAGATTTTCTATGAATTTATAGTGTTCTGAATTAATAATTCTTTTTGCTGATAATATATCCTTAACTGACTTTGATTTTATTCTTTCTAAGAACGATTTAAATAAGGAGTAATTTTGGGTTTCAAGTAAATCTTTACCATGAAGAAGACTTATACAACTAGAACAATAAGAATAAACGGTTTGAATGTTAAGCGCTTCTTCTCTAATTATATCAATAACCTTTGGGATTTGATTATATAATAAACTGATATAATCTTCCTCTGATAAGTCAGGCTCATATCCGTTTTCATATCTTAATGATAAAGTTAAATCTCGAGCGATTCCTAGAAACTCTACTTTTGAATAATATTTTTTATTGGGGGGAATTAATTTCCAATTGATGAATAGTCTTAAATATCTCTCAAATAAGTTATACCAAATAGCACTAATTTCCAAAACCTTAATTGGAACATTTACAAACTCTAAAAAAGTATCGATATTATAGATGTATTCTTTTACATCCCCATCATCATAGGATTTGAAGATAACATTCTCAATGAATAGATTATTACATAATTGTTGGATGCATGAATAATCTTTACCTGGAGATGCTGTTAATGCTAATATTAATGGATTTGAACATGTATTTATATATTCATTTGAAATGAAATTATAAGCATAATTGCCTTTAGTTCGATGTCCTTCATCAAATATTAATAAAGAAATATGTTTTAGATTGTATCTACCTCTTTCAATATCATTTTTAATCACTTGAGGAGTAGAAATTATCACTTTTGAGTTATTAAATAGAGTTATTCTTTTTTCTGGCTGAATTTTTCCTGTAAATGCAGTAATCTTTTCTATCTCAATATCTAAAAATTTTTGGCATGATGATTTATGTTGAGAAACTAATGGTCTAGTTGGAGCTAAAATTATTATTTTTGATTTTGGATACTTTTTTAAAGATTTTGCGATGAGTAAAATGCCAATAATTGTCTTTCCTAAACCAGTTGGTAAAACAACCAGAGTATTTTTATTATTACATTGTTTTACAATGTTTTCTTGATAGTGTCGATAAATTACTTTGTTATTTTTCAAGAAAGGTTCATCAAAATACTCCAGTTTTTGAGTTTGCATGTTAAGGAAGACTTTACATAATTCTATTTAAAATACACAACTCTGAAAGATTTTTATAAAATAGCGTAGAATATTATTTTAAGCATTTAACATAATTTATGAAAAAAATGACAGAAACTAATTCTGTAAGTATGGAAATTGAGGAAAAAATTCCAGCAAAATCTAAGTTGGCCTTTGGAGGAGCTACTTTAGCAAGTGGAATATTATCAGGTTTAGGTCTAGGACCAATTACTTATTACTATAATGTTACTCTTGGACTATCTGAATATTGGACGGGATTAGCATGGATCATATTTATAGTATGGAATGCGGTAAATGACCCTCTTTTTGGTTTTGTAGAGGATCGTACTAAATCTAAAAAATATGGGAGAAGAATTCCTTACCTTCGTTTTGGATCACCAATATATACAATTCTATTTTTGTTATGTTGGTTTCCATTAGTAAATGTTAATGTTGAAATTGCTTTATTTTTAAACTATTTAATCATCCTTTATGCTTTTGATACTATCTATACCATAATAGGTCTCATTACTTATTCATTACCCGCGGAAATGGCTGTATCTTCGAAATCGCGTGCGAGTATAATGGTATTTGGATCAATTTTTAGTGCTCTTGGAACATTAATCACATTTTTACTTCCAATACTATTACTAACTTCACAGGACGTACCACCGATAGAGGTTTTTTTAACTACTATGGTAATCATTGGAATAATTTGTGGATTAATCTTGTTTGTGAGTAGTTATTTTATACAAGAAAGAAAGTATACGCAACTCGAAGAACCGTTAAGTTATTGGAGAGGTTTAATTGAGACTTTCAAAAATAAACCTTTTTTGATTTTTGAAGCTTGTAATTTTTTCACCACTTTAGCACAGTATATTTTAACTACAGCAGTTTTCTATTATATTAGTTTTGTTTTAGAACTTGGAGGCATTATGGGTATGCTACCATTAGCGCTTTTCTTTTTATTTGTGTTTGCATTTACAATTGTATATAACAAACTACTAAGCAAATATGAATTGAAAAAAGTGTACATGATTATTCTTCTTTTAATAGGAGCAAGTTTTTTACTTTTTTTTGGAATTGGATGGCTCTTTGAAACAGCTATTATTGGCATGATTTTGCTGGGAATTGGTTTTTCAGGTTATTATATGACCGGACAGATGCTAATTGCAGATGTTATAGATCACGATGAGGTTTTAACTAAAAAACGCCGTGAGACAAGTTATTCTGGGGTTAATGCGCTGTTAACTAAACCTGCTGTATCTCTTGCACCATGGTTATTCCTATTAATTATTGATGCTTTTGGATTTGATAATAACCTTACTACACAAAGCCCTGACGCAAAACTGGGAATAATGATCGGCTTTTGCATTGTCCCTGCAATATTTATACTTTTAGCGGGTATTGCTATTAAATTCTTTCCCTTACATGGTCCTGAATGGAAGAAACAGAAAGTTGAACTACATAAAATACATCAAGAAAAAGAAAAAATATATTTAGAAACTTTACGAAAAGAAGGAAAAATTTGAGTTTTTAAAAAATATTTACTTATTTTTTTTTTTTAAAAAAAGCGTGATATATATTTAGAATAACTAATTTATCAAATATTAATCAAAAAATATGATGCATCCAAATTTCTAGCAGCTAAGTATTTTATTTATATAAATTATAAACTATAAAAAATAAGATAATCAATTAAATTTAATGAGTGACTTTTACCGGTTTTTGTGCTTTTCTAGTAAGAATGATATTTCCGTTTTTTTTATCAGATTTTTTAGGTATGAATATTGTATCGGGTATTCCGTGTTCCATAAATTCTTTTAATTCATCAGAAATCATCGATTTACTCATTCCCATTGAATGAAGCATTTCATTTCCGCTTTTAATCACAGTTCTAGCAAAGCGTGGTACATTTCGTCCCATCCAATTAAATTTACCAAACGGATTAGTATATCTTTTTATGAGCATTCCAAGCCAACCCTTGCTTAGATAATAGGCAGAATATGCTTCGCCTACTAAATTATACATTTCATTAGTTGTTAGTTGTTCTGTACGCATCATTGGGTGAAATAAATCATAATACCTGTAATCTTTAGTTGTAACCATTTTTTTTTTCGACATTTCATTATAGAACTCCGTTCCCGGAAATGCTGTAATGGGAGTAAATTGAATACAGGTAAGATTAAGTGATCTAGCAAATTGAATATTTTGTCTTACCATTGTTTTAGTTTCACCTGGAAATCCAATAATAACACCTCCAAATATTGAAATTCCCCGGTCTTGAAGCATAGATACAACCTTTTTAATCATTTCAGGAGTAGTATTTTGTTTATTCATCGCATCAAGGCTTTGTTGGTGAACTGATTCAATCCCTAGAAAAACTTGTCTCATGCCTGCTTTAGCCATTAAATCAACTAACCAAGGATTTCGATATAATGAATCAACTCGGGACTGGCAGGAAAAATACATTTTATTTGGAACTCCCGAACGAATCATAGTTTCGAGTATTTTTTTTGTCCGATTTATTTTAATAGTAAAATTGTCTTCACAGAAAAAGATAAAATCGTTTTTCCAATCAACATCATAAATTTCTCGCATAATCCTTTTAACTGATTTTGTTCTATAAGTTAGAGTTTTATTTGAATTCCTCCACATTTTAATAATGCAACAGAATTTACAATTATGTGGACAGCCCCGTGAAGTTTCAAGTTGAGCTACTCTTGCACCTAAATAAACATATTTTGAATCATCTAATAAATCTCGTCTAGGCATTGGAAAGTTATCTAAATTGTATTCTAATTGACGTTCTTTATTATGTTTTACTATTCCATCTTTATCCTTATATGATAAACCATCAATTTGATTTAATACAATATTATTTCGATTACCGTCAAGATAATCAATTACTTCTTTAAAAGTATTTTCTCCCTCACCCCGAATGGTGAAGTCTACTTCCTTATGCCGTGCTACAAATTCAGGTGCCAAAGTAGGATGATATCCGCCTAATATTGTATGACAACCTTGCTCTTTAGCCATTTGTGCGACCTCAAATGCGTGATATATTTGGGGTGTCATACTTGTAATAGCTACAGCATCATATCGGTTTAACTCACTGCGAAATCTCTTTTCATGGAATTTATCCACTTTGAAATCAAATAATTTTGCATCATGTTCAGGAACCATTGCAGCGATGGAAATAAGGCTTAAAGGTGCACCCTTAATAATCGCATCCAACCCTGATTCCAATCGAGCAGGATTAACGTAAAGAATTTTCATTTTTTTTAACTTTTTATGTTATTATTTTTTGTTAAATTAACTCTTTCATTCATTAGGAGAAAATTTAAAACATGAAATTAATTAATTACTATTATAAAATAAATGATCCTTAAAATATTTGTTGAATCTACATAATTGTTGTTGATTCAATATAGTGTTTGTGATAAAACGTTTTAATACTACTTTTTTGAGCTTTTATCAATATAAGGAGGATTTCAAATTAATTTTATAGACAAAAATATAAAAATATTAGTAAGCCCTTAATTTCGCTCTCTTGTTTGAAAATTATATGAACAAATATATTTATTTTCATTTCTTATCTAGATATATTGAGATATCATCCAGAAACCGTCGAGAAATTTTTATTTAGTTTGCAAAATACAAATTCAGCAATTAAGGGAGTCATTTTGCTTTCTGTCGAAGGTTTACCAATTGCATCAACTCTATCTAGAAATATTAATAAAAGTCAGTTCTCTGCTCTTTCTGCTACAATATTAGCAGTAGGAAAGAAAGGAAATACTGAAATGGCTAATGGAGAATTCAATCATTTATATATTAAAGGATCTAAAGGAGGGGTTTTGGTATTTCAATTAAGTAAATTTGAAGTAGTTGTCGTACTTACGAAAGAAAATGTTAACCTAGAAACGCTCCTAAAAAGTGTAAATAACTTTCAATATGAGGGGCATGCTTTATTTCATCTTGAAAAGTAATAAGGATATTAATCCTGAATTGTAAAAAATTAGATTATTCTTTTCAATAATATAAACTCAGGATAATTTAAAAAAAATTAAAATTAAAAAAAATAATAAATTAAATTTAAGATAATTTTTTTCCTATTTACTTTAGATGTATTTATCTTAGAAGTATTTAATGGCTAAAAGGATGTCGTCTCGAGTTACCTTCTTCCTCTTGGAATGCTTTGTTAAACTCAAGGCAGATTTAGTTATTTTTTCAGCCGCCATTCCCATCCAATCGACAAGTTCGTCCACAGCATCACGTGCTACAATAATAGCGCCGTTATGTTTCATTAATCTTCTAATAGGACTCCAACTAATATATTCAGACATTTTCTATTCCTCCACTTTTTTATTTTTAAATTGATATTTTTATTGATTTTTGTTATTATTTAATGCTTAGTTAAATAGTAATATATCTTTTATATATTTAAAGATTTTGATGCATACATGATTTTATGGGGAATAAAATGAAAAAAATATCACGACAAAATTCAGAAATACTAAAAAGATCAATCTCGTAAAAGTTAGGATTTTTTTATGGAAATTCGAGTTTCGTTAAATATTAAAATTATAAATTATAGTAAATGGTCTCTTTTCTTCCTTTTCCACTAAATCATGTCTATATTTAAAAAGATAAAAGAATTGATCAAATTCTGAGAGACGCGATCAAAAAATTTTGTGTTTTCAATAAGTTAGAAAGTTTCAATTAATGTTAAAAAATTAACGCGAGTTAATCAAATTAATAAATATTTCGCATCTATTTAAGGATTTGATCGATCTAAGGAAAGAAATAATATGGTATAACAATAATTAATGAAAGAAAAAAAAAGGACACTTTTCTATACCAAGCTGAAATAGGTAAAATTTGAAAATTCAACAGTAATAATGATCTTAAGACCATATTATTTTTTCATATTTGCATTTAGTACATTCTACGGATTCCCCTTTTTTTGGAAAAAAAGGTAGAACGGTTCCACAATATTTACATTCTAAATCATAAATTTGGTCTAAAGTTTCTATTATATTTTCAATTATTAATCGATTTGAAAATTCAGTAACGAAATTTGTTAAAATAGAAATAATAATATGAGGATTTTGGGAAGCTACTAACACCTCGATCTTACTAGATTTAAGCTGCCCAATTACTAATAGATCAGCCCCTGAAACTAACTCTGTTCCGAAATACCACGCAATTTTTTTCTCATCATCTTTAGTAATTAGTTGAAAGTTGTGATCTTCAATTGTTTGGTTAAGTTGGTAAAATAAATAATCGAAATCATGAACATGTTCGATACCAATTCCGAAACTCTTAATGCCTTGCTTTATATCTGGTAATTGAAGAAAGTTTCGTACTTCAGAGCTAGGTAAAATTTTCCTTTCAACAGAGATTGGATCAAATTTTACTGCAACGGGGTCCGAGTCAAGGGCTCGTACAAAATCTGCATTATTTATGAAAGTAACGTATGACCTAATTTCGCCTTTTTCTTCTAATGATAATGGTGTTAAAAAAGTATTTATTTGCTTTTGGGAATTTTCGCCTAATTTTTCAAATTCAATTCGAATCTGCTTTTCATTTTCTTCAATTAAATCAGAATCAATAATAATCTTTGGAGGATTGCTCCTAATTAGTATTAAAAAATCGGGATATTTTATTCGAATCTTAATTTCTGTTATAGGAGCCATACTTTGGTTGATAATAAGGAGTGAATAAAGATAATTGCCTCCAAAAGGTTCTAGCTTACAAACTAACTTTATTCTATTTTCTTGATCTATATATTCTAATGATACTACTTCTTGTTTTTGAGTTTGTTGTGATTTAACATCTCTAAATACAACTAATCCTTGAATGTCTTTTGGATCGTTATCATCAGGGTTATTTTTCATGGCACTATTGGTATAAAACCGACTTAAAGAATTTCTATCGTTATTATTAAAAAAGAATATTCTTCCTTTTATTTTTTTTGACCTTATATTTTTTTTATATATGGATTCTAAATATATATAAAGGTTATGAAAGATTTTGAAGAATTAGATCCTCTCTTTGAGAGCAAAACAATTAAACCTTCTTTCGATTATGTTCATGTTATTTTAGCTATATTATTATTTGGAGATAATCCTGAAGGTTTGGGAAGATATCGTCTAAAAGAAGAATTAATTATTGGAGGAGGTACAGCAAAATCTCTTGTTAAAAAATTAAAGGAAGAGGGCGGTTTTATAGAAGTTCTTGTTAAGAATAGTAATAATGAGCAGCAAATAAAGTCAAAAGGGCATGTGTTGACTGAAAAGGGTCTACAGATTCTAATGAAAATTAAAAATAAAATCCCTTTATTAGATCAAGGAGATGTTTCTATTTTAAAAAATTTTATAATCGATTTTGAGATTTCAAAATCTTATTATTGTTTGGTTAGAGGTGCCGCTGACTGTTTAAAAAGTGGTGTTGAACAAAGAGATGCTGCAATTAGATTGGGGGGATTAGGAGCTACTTGCCTTATTTATAATGGAAATGAATTATTATTTCCCTCGTATTCCTCAGGACAAGAAAATTATGGAGTAAAAATAAACGATAAAGTTCAATTATACTTCAAAACAAAATTAATTAATGTAAACATATCTTTTGAAAGAGACGATGTTATTATTATAGGATCTGGTGCTGATATAAGAAAAGCAAGGTTAGCGGCTTTGAATGCTGCACTAACTTTATTATAAAGAGGGTGTTGTACATTAGAAACTTAAAATTTGAGAAAGATATAACACTTTTCATCAATCAAGATATTTATAAAAAGATAGAACAATGTGTTGATAAAGCTTATCCTAATGAGGCATGTGGTCTAATTTATGGAAAAATTAAAGAAATCAAGAAAATCAATTTCGAAGTTGATTATTCTTATCATTTTTATGCTAAAGAATTTGAGTGTATAGAATCTTCATTTGAAAGTCCTGTAGCTTTTCTAATGGATGACTATCTAAAATTAAAAGAGATCTCTGAAAAATTTTTGAAAAACTTCAATTTACAATTAATAAGTATCTTTCATTCTCATCCAGGTGATGCTTATCCAAGTGGTGTTGATATACCATATATGAGAAGTTACTATGAGGGTAAGATTATAAAATTTAAACATATTATTTGGACAATAATGGATGCTCAAAACAGAGTATTAAATGGTTTTATCTATATTTTTGATGAACTTAGACAAATTAATGTAGATTTTCTAAAGAAATAGTTATTTTAAAAAAATCATTGAATTTGTTTATAACCTTCTTTAGTAACAGTACATAATTGAATTTTAAATCCAGATGCGGCGTCTCTTTCACGAGAGCTAGAAATAGCTGTTTTCACTAATTCAATTCCTACATTTGAAGTAATACCAGGCTTCCAATCAGCTTCTAATACACCTAAGGAGAATGGTCCTCCAGAACCAAAAGCAATGAAATTTTCTTCCTCATAAAGGGTGCCTAATAAGTCAACTCCATAAAGTTTACCCTTCTTCTCTTTTAATGAGTAGCCCCCAATTATCATCATAGCGAGATAATATGATCTGCCACTGAATAAAATGTTTCTTGTAACGCTAGCAATATGCTTAGGCTCAGGAACTTTTTCCTCTTCAACTTCTTTTAATTTAGATAATGCTGTAAGTTGATTGACTATATACTGGCAATCCGCTACCCCTCCAGAAATAGTTGCACATGTATAATCATTTATCTTAAAAAGTTTCTGAGCTTGTTTTGTAGCAACAGTATATCCTGCAGTAGCTTGAGATTCCGTTCCTACTACGATACCGTCCTTTACGATTATTCCAACCGTTGTAGTACTTGATTTAATGATTTTTTCTAAAGAATTTTTATCTAAATTTAATTTTTTAGCAATATTTTCCATCATTTTTCTATTATACTTTAAATTACTTTTCTGATAAACTAATTGTTATAATGAATAAATTAATTTTTAGTATATTTATTTTACTTTTACAGATTATAAACATTTAAATACAAAAATTTTAAAGAAATCATTACCTTTACTACTTACTAATTTAATGATGGTATGTCATGGCTCGTTCTCAAGCAAGATCAAAAAGAAAATACACAGGAAAAAAATATAAATACTTTAGAAAGAAAAGAAAAAGAGAATTAGAACGTCCTCCCATAGAAACCAGAGTAGGAGAAGAAAAGAAGAAAAAGCAGAGAGTATTGGGAGGAAATCAAAAGCTTAAATTATTTTCATCGCTATATTTGAATGTTACAGATCCTAATAGCAATCAAACTTCCAAAGTGAGAATTTTAAGATTTGATAGTAATGACGCTTCTAAGGATTATAACCGCAGACACATTTTAACTAAAGGTGCGATTGTTGAAACAGAGCTAGGAAAAGCAAAAGTCACATCTAGACCAGGACAGCACGGAGTTTTAAATGGTGTTTTAATCTAATTATTCTTGAATCTTTATATTTTTAACATTTGCTTTCTTACCTTCAACTATTTCTGTGTTTTTACTCTCACAAAACTTACATTGGAATAATTGAAGTCCAGTTAATTGAGCTTCTTCATTTAAAGTTACTGTTGATACTTTTCCACATTCCCTACATTTTATTTTACCAGGTACGATCTCAATTTTTAATTCTGCGCCCTCTGCAATTGAGCCAGAAGTTGCCATCTTAAATGATTGGCGTAGAAGTTGGGGAACAATTAAAGTTAATTCGCCAACTTCTAAATATACTTCAGTAATTTTTTGAGCATTATATTTTAGAGCAGTAGCTTCTGCTATTTTAAAAATATCATAGGCGAAGGCAAATTCATGCATAATAACGATTTATCTCTTGGATTGTGTCTTTTTTAATTCCTTTGCTAATTCAATTAATACTTTAGATTTTTTCTTTCCTTTAGTATCTACTAAGATTCTTCCTGGTTCATCCCACCAAGTTCTCGAATATTTATAATTCTTTTCATGTTGAACATTATACCCTAAACGCTTAGCAGCATTGTAAAGATCATTTGTATGTATTTTTTCTACAGCAAATTTTCTAGGAATACGCCTACCCTCTGCTCTACTCCTCTTCAAATCAAAATATTGAGGCCAGAAGATAATAAAAGGTTTCCGAGAGCGCATGAAATTATCAAGGTTTTCTATTTATAAAAATTATAAGTTTAAAAACCCTCTAAAGAATTTAAAAATTATTAGTACAATGTATAAAGATAATTAAAAATAAATAGAATTTAAGATTTTTAAGTATACAAAACTAAGATAACGCTATTTCAAGTTCTAAACTCTGAAATTAACATCCCTTTTTTTAATGGGAGGGTGGTCTAGCTTGGTATGATACATTAGCTTGGTCCTTTCAAACTAAATCTAATCGGCTGGGGGCCGAGTGGTCGGGGGTTCAATTCCCCCCTCTCCCATCAACTTTTTTTAAAATATTTTTCTATAAATAACAATTATTAAATTATCGATTGGTGTAACTTTTTAAGTATCATTATGTTATTTTTTAATTAAAAACCATTTTTATAAGAGCGTGATTCTAATATGAGTGAACTTCAAGAAACAGATAAAGTTATGCGAGTTTTCGCAGTTATTGG
>JAEOSD010000187.1 GCA_016840545.1 Promethearchaeota archaeon | reverse complement strand
ACGGTTTCAAAATACCTTAATATCCATAACAAGAAAGGAAATATCGAACAAAAACTCATCACAGATAAGGAAACAAATAAACAATACCAGGGTTATGTAATTACTGATAGAGGTATAGAAAAGCTTGGAGAAGAACCTTTGAAACTAAAAGATGAATTATTTATAATTAATGAATTAAAAGAAAATGTTAGAAA
The DNA here is from genome assembly GCA_016840545.1 of Promethearchaeota archaeon. Taxonomy (GTDB): domain Archaea; phylum Asgardarchaeota; class Lokiarchaeia; order Sigyniarchaeales; family SOKP01; genus SOKP01. Next base: position 4,540 of record JAEOSD010000187.1, on the reverse strand, counting down.
GCTTGAAGATTTAATAGATTTTTATAAAAAAATAAATGTGGAAGATCCGTTTATAATTCATATTATAAGAATTATCTCTAAAATAGGAGATAATTTTTTTGAATTACAACAAGATAGAGACTTATATTTATCACTATTTTATATTTTTTATAACTCTATTCTGGGTCAAGGTGCTTTAGCAAGAAAATATTGGCATTTTGATGAATCTAGTACTCAAAAGTTTGTTGGTTATAAATTAAATTTAGATCAATTCTGTAATTTATATAATGTTTCAAGAGAAGCAATCAATTATTTAGCTAGAATCAAATTAATAAAGAGCGATTTCGGATTCTATTTAATTAAACGTGAGACTAATGATTTCTTTTTTCATGAGGAAGATTTAGTGGGAACCACAACAATAAGATTCATTAAAGATAGACTAATTGACGAGATAATTAATCTCCAAGAAGGTATCTATGATATGATTTATGATTTGGATATTATAGCTGAAGAAATAACCGATCAATTAAAGGAAATGGGTTTAATATGGGATGCTATTGAAGAACAATTTCAATTATTGGTTTTAAATCTAATTATTAAGAATGCTATCGAAATGGGATTTTTAGATATAGAGAGAGAGAAATTAATGGAAGTGATTACACAATCACATAAATTATCTATGTCTGAAGAAGGAAAATTACTTCAAAAAAACATTCTAAATGGTTTAAAAATTGAGTTGAATTTAAATATTCTTACATTACTACCGGATTCTATCTAAGAATATAAGAGCATTTTTTCTATTGGTTGTATAGCTTTTTTAGCAATTTCTGAAGGTACTTTTACTTCATGAAATTTATCATCTAAATTTTCTAACAGATATTTAATTAACTCGAGATTATGCTTTTTCATATTATAACAGATTAATTTCTCCTTAGCTAAATAATATTTTTTATCGGGAAAATCCTGTGACATCCTTTCAAGTAAGCCTATTTCTGTTCCAATTATAAATTCGTGTTCATCTGAGGAGGCATTCTTGATTCTATTATACATTTGAGAGGTAGAACCAACAAAATCAGCGAATTCTCTCACCTCTCTTATACATTCTGGGTGAACAAGAACTTTTGCATTTGGATATTGATTTTTTGTAGCCCTAATATCTTCAATACTAATCTGAGAATGTACATAACAATGCCCTTCTGGTGGCATTTTAATTGTTTTAATTTTTGAGAATTGTTCAGCATAATCACCTAAGTTTGCATCTGGTCCAAATAGAACCTTATTCACTTCAAACTCTTTGCTAATTTTCTTAACAATATTAACAGCATTTGCTGATGTACAGCAAATGTCAGATTCAGCTTTGACAGTAGCAGTAGAATTGACATATACTACAGTTGGGGTCTTAGGAAAGTTCTTTTTAAATTCAAGTACTTTTTCTGGTGTGAGAAAAGCAGCCATGGGGCAACATGATTCGGGATTGGGAATTAAAACATGTTTATCTTGATTTAATATAGAAGCTGTTTCTGCCATAAAGTCTACACCAGCAAATATAATGTATTCAGTGCTAGCCTCTTTGGCAGTTCTTGATAATTTGAGAGAATCTCCTAGAAAGTCTGCAATTTCTTGAATTTCTATTGGTTGATAGTAATGTGCGAGGATTATTACATCATTTTGGCTTTTTAATTTTAAAATTTCATCTTGTAAATGTTTAACATTCATTTCTTTTCCTAAACTTTGGTAATTTTTATATAAACAATTAAATAAGATTATATTTCTCAAAAATCTCTAAAAAAGTTGAAGCAAAATGCTTTACTTGGTTCCATGTAAGACCATATGTATTAAATTTCATTTCTTGTGAAATACCCGGAGCCATTCCAATAATACCCCTTTCTTTAAATTCATCTCTAACAAAAAACCCTTTACGGGGATGTGATTTAGCAATCTCTGCAAAACATTCTGTTTTTATATTTGTCAGGGGATGAATTTTTGGTAATTTTCCTACTATACTGATTCCATTAATATCTTTAATCTGATTAATCACATAATTCGCCTTTTTGGATTCTTCATCTACATTCTCTTTCTGAGTTCTCTTAACTATACTTGGAAAACTTGCCATTAGTGTAATTAGAGGAGCACCATAAACAGGAGGACAACCCAGAACTGTACAAATTTTATTTGGAAAAAATTTTGAAGTCACGTTTCCCTTTATCTCAGAAAATCTAATTATATCATCATAATAATGACTACTAAATCCTAAGAGTCCTATTGGACCAGAAGCAGCCATTGATTTATGACCACTACAAGCAATAAAATCAATGTTATTCTCAAAACAGTTAATAGGTAAAATTCCTGCGGTATATGCCGCATTTAAAAGAAACGGGATATCATATTTTTTACAGATTTTCCCTATTGGTTTAGGATTATTATAATTTCCATATTTATAATCGACATGAGTTAAAACAATCAATAAGGGTAATTGACCTGTTTCTTTTTTAACCTCATTAATTACATTCTCATAGTTCTCACTTTCAATAATGTATTCGGGTTCTCCTGAATGTGGTACTTCTTTGACTTTTAAATCATTAATTTCAATTGCTAAATAGGTTGTATAATGTGCCAAACTATCTATTACAACAGTTTTTCTTTCGGGATATTTTTTAGTTAATGCTTCCATTACAAGGCGTTTTGATTCTCTCGCAGCAGCGGTAGGCATAACATTATCTGTACCTAAGAAAGTTGCCATGTCTTTTAAAAAATCAACAATTGGAGGATTTTCGATTTCATCAATTCTCCCTTTAAGACAGTTATCGCAAAGTGAATATCCATCTCCATAATTTATCAATGCTTTATAGGCTTCAGGGGTTAATAAGCCACCCCTTTGAATTGGATGAATATTAATAAACTCTTCGTTTACTGATCGATAAAGATTTGAGTATTTTTGAACGAGTTTATTATTGTTCAATTTATCCATTTTAATAACTTTTAAATTATCAAGACCTTCTATATGAATAAGTTATAAATTCAATATATACTTTATATACAAGTTTTCCTTGTTTCAAAAAAGAGTTATAAAAATTAGAATTAGCGTTTTTATTTTAGGAAATCCATAATTATTTAATCTTTTATTTAATTCTAAATCAAAAGAGTAATTTTAAAGTGATTAAATATGCCAATAATTATACCTAGTCCAAGGACAGGAAAGAAACCTCAGATACACGAATCTGTATTTATCGCACCTACCTCCGTCATAATTGGAGATGTATCTATTGATCAAGGTGCAAATATTTGGTTTGGTGCCGTGCTTAGAGGAGATTGGGGTACTATTAAAATAGGAAAGAACACCAGCATACAAGAAAATGTTACAATTCATAATGAAATTGGGTCAACTGTTGAAATAGGCGATAATTGTATAATAGGACACCATGCGATGATACATGGACCTTGTACAATAGAAAATGGGTGTGTAATAGGCATAGGATCTAATGTTTTACATAGATCTATAGTTAGAGAAGGAGCTCAAATTGGTGCCGGAGCTGTTTTAGTTAATAAAGAAATTCCGCAACGAACCTTAGCGGTTGGGGTTCCTGCAAAAGTTAAAAAGGAATTGCCTCAGACTGGTAAATTAGTAGGAGCAAAAACGTCTGGTGATTATGTCAAAAATGGTGAAACCTTTAGAGAATTTTTTACTATCAATCCTCAATATGAAAAATGATTATTCTTTTTTATTTTATTCCTTTATTTTACTCAAACTAATATATCTCAACATTATTCTAATATTAATATATCATCTGTATTAGAATAAATTAATATTGTATGAAAACAAACTCTAAAATATTTATATATTTAAAACGACTAAGTAATAATTAAAGGAATCTAAATCTCAAAAATTTAAAAAAAAATTGGTTAGATATTTATGAATTTTATAAAAACGTTTTTATTATCATTAGTGATTTACCTAGGATTGAATCTTGTATTCGCTCTCATCATAGTATATTCTTCACCTTTAGCAACTGTACCAGATGTGGCAGTTCTTATAATTTCATTCATGTTTGGTCCTATTACTACGTCTCCAGCTGTTGCTTGGGTTGATCAAGGAGTAATATCATTAATTCAAACAACTGATCCTTTAATAGATACAATGATGTTTCTTTATTATGTAGTTCCTCCGATCCTTACTGTAATTATTAGTGGACTTATTGCAGATAGCACTACAATTGCATTTTTATCTTGGTTATTAATTGCATTAATTTGTATAGTAGTATACGTAATTATTATTGGTTTAATCGGTTCTGATCCCACAAGTACTCTATATTTTCTAGTATATGTTAATTTATGGTTCCTATATGGACCGACGGATTTGTATATAGCAATAATTCTATTTGGAATACTTAATCTATTTTTATACGGCTGTGTTTCATTCCTAGTTACTCGAAAGAAGTTATAACCCGAAAAAAATCTTAAAATTTTATTTTTTTAATTTATAATTTCCTATCTTGAGCAAAAACAATCTTCATTTTTAACTAGATCTATTTTGTCAAACATGAGATTAATAAGATTAACCATT
>JAEOSD010000067.1 GCA_016840545.1 Promethearchaeota archaeon | reverse complement strand
TAGCTCAAATTTATAAGTGCTAATTCTCCAGATAAATACAAATCAGCTAAATCATTTGGAAGAAGATTCAATAGAAGAAATTGTTCAGAAACATCAGATCCTAGTCTTTTTATAAATTGTTCTGGATTAACGTGATTATCTTCAAATAGTTTAAATACTTCATATGGAGGTGTTCCTAATCGAGTGAGTTTATGTCTTACTTTTTCCAAACCATTTTCCAACAGTACAGCATTAATATATTCTCTCATTAAAGGAGCTGTAAAATATTCAATATTAGTTTTGGAAAGGCGTTCTTCAACTTCTTGTGCGATTTGTTTTGCTTGAAAGACATCCATTTCACCTTCTTTAATCAGGTATTCTTGAATTTTATTGATATTAAATGGTTCTTTTGAGTACTTAGATGTTCTGATCATTAATATCTTATTTTGAGCGTTAAGAATCTGTTCCATTGAGATGATATTTTTTAGAATTTTTTTCGCAAGAATTGTGATTTGATAACCATCTCCTAAGGATTCAATTAGTTTACTTTCCTTAAGAGTTTTCAAATGAAATGATAGGTTTATTGTACTTTTATTTATATTGGAGATTTCCTTTTGAAGTATTGAATAAGGTAAAGGAACTAAAGAATTATTCAATTTCTTTAGGATATCAATCCTTATTTTCTGACCTAATATCCGTAAATGTTTTCCTAACAACACAGAATTTTTGTCGGCTCCCAATTTATTATTAATATCATTTTATATCTTTCAATTTCGTTAACCAAATTATGATTTTATCGATATATAAAAATTTAGGAACAAACTCTCTCTGAAATCAATTCTGATAATATGTAGGTGATATTTAATAAAATTTTTGATTAAAAAAAGAATATCAATTAAAAAGACATTAACTTTAGAAAAAGTAATTTAATATTTAGAATAAATTAATTATTAAAAATTTCATTCTATTCTATCGAGCAGAAACTGCTATTCTTTCAATTTCATCTTTCCTTTTCACAGCTCTGGAATCTTGACTATTATCTGCCGCTAAAATTAACTCTTGAGCTATGTTCTCTTCGAACTGTTTCACATTTGAATGAGATCGTGAGCCTATTGCTTGAACCAAATATTTTATTGCTAAATCAACTCGACGCTGAGGTGAAATATCTACTGCTGAAGCATAACTTATCCCTCCTAGCGCTATCCTCGTTGTTTCCTCCCTTGGAGAAGTATTACAAATTGAATCAACTAAAACTTGAACGGGATTATTACCTGTATTTAGTTCAATTAACGTAAATGCATTTTTAATACTTGTCAGTAATTTACTCTTTTTCCCAGAACTATAAGAACTTTTATGTCCCTTTATTTTGCTTCCTATAAATCCAGGTGCTAATAATCTGTTAACAAACCGTTCAACAACAGAAACTTTTGAAGTTTTCCAAAACCTTTTGTGTTCATGTTTACCTGCTGAATGAGGTATTATCACAGGTTTTAAGTTAATATATCGCTCTAATGTCCAATCCTTGATTTCAACATCTATATATGACCATTTGTTAAATAATTTAATGTCTTTCTTGGCTTTGCTCATAAATTTTTACCTCTTTAACGCATTGGCTTTTCCTTAATCCCTTTAATAAGTGCGTCCAGGGAAACCCCATTTACTTTGACCACTTTGTATCGAACTCCTGGAAGATCACCAACTGAACGTCCTTTCGCTCCACCAATTCCTTCAAGAGTAACTCTATCATGCTCTTCAATAAAGCTGAGAGCTCCATCTCCCGGGAGGAATGCGGTTACTCCTTTTCCATTTTTTTTTAATTGTACACGTACACATTTCCGAATAGCAGAGTTAGGTTGCTTGCTTTCTCGTCCAACTTTTTGTAATACAATGCCAATTGCTTGAGGAGCTCCTTCGAGCGGGTCAACTTTCTTCTTTAATTTTAATTTTTTGCGTTTATATTTTGTTTTAGACCACCTAAGTTTTTTCCGGTTTACTCTTAGTTTCCTTCCAGCGTATAGTCCCTTCGGTTTGCTCATAAAAATCCTTTTATGCTTTAACTATTAAAATAATATTAATTATAATAGTAAAAAGAATACCGCTTTAAACTTAAAATTTTTGGATTAGGAATAGTAAAGTTTTAGTTTTTAGTGTTGATTATCACATTATCTACTTCAAAATGGCGTAGAACAAGCTCTTTTATTTTTCTTATCATTGAGCCTTCTTTACCTATAGCTTTCCCGCGATCTTGAGGGCGTACTGAGATAATAATGGTTTTCTTTTGATTCTTATTTTCTCTAATTTCAATATTTTGGACTTTAATGGAGTTTTTCGAAGTATTTAATATAAATTGGATGAATTCTTCAAGTTTATCAGACCATGGTATTACATCGATTTTTTTTTGTAATTTAACCATTAAATCTTTTACATGTTCTCCAGCTTTACCAATTGCTTTTCCAACATCTTCTTTTTTTACCAAAAAAATAACAATTTCAGCATTATTTTCGGGAGATTGAAATATTAAACAATCCTTGATAATAGCACCCGTAATATTATTAAAGAGAGAAATGAGTTCCATTGCCTCTCTATCAATTCTAATATTTCTTCTTATCATTTTTGGGGAACCCACTTACTAAATTAATTTGCTTTGGCTTTTAAAGATATTAAGTCAGAATCTCCAAAATCATTTATTCCGATTACTGAAACCATGTAAGGTTTGCCCATTGCGAGGCCTAATTCCCAAGAAGAGCCTTTATATCTATGAATAAAAACCGGTTCCTTCATTAAGGAAATATAATAACGTAATTGATTTTCGAATTCCTTCGAGCAGTTATTACTAATTAATAACATCTTGAAAGTATTTTGTCGTACTTGTTTTAGAACTTGTTCTTTCCCATAAATAATTTTCCCAGTTTTATATACAACTTTAATATTTGTATCAATATCAAATTCCTTTACTTTTTTACGGGATAAATCAATGGTTTCGCTGACCTTTTTGCTTTTCTTTGCCATAGTCTTATAAAAGATTATCCTTTTGATAAATCAATAATTATGTAACAAATTAAATTCATTATAATTTAAAATTTTAACGCTATTTTCTTAAGTCTTATTATTTCTTTACAATCAGAATTTTATATCATAAAAAAACTAAGTAATATTAGATTTTTCTAATTCTCTCAGAAGTCTTAAATTTTCATCAAGATCAAATCTTATGTTTACTCTTCCACTACCCATGGGTATAACTTGCCCTATAATGACATTCTCAGGAATTCCCAAAAGTCGTTCTTCCTCTCCGTAAAGTCCTGCATCGAGCAACTGATTAACCGTAACCTCAAATGCAGCTCTAGCGAATACACTTGATTTTGAACCTGAAATGCCATGTCTACCAATTGATTGAATTGATCCTGTTACACACATTAGATCAGCTAATATAAGTAAATGTCTTAAATCTACATCCAAACCTTGTTGTTCTAAAACTTTTTGAGCCTCTTTTATAATCTTATTTCTAGCAGCTTCTATGCCATATAGCTTCTCAATTTCATGTATGTGATTTGAGACTGTTCTTGTTATATCAACACCTTCAATTTGGACGACACTTTGTAAATTTGTTCCCTCAGTTTTAATAACCCATTCATGGCTCTCATCTGAAGGAGTGAGTAAACCTCTTTTAATACCTCTAATTCCTTTTACAACTTTTTTTAAAATTTTTTCTCGTAATTTCTGAAGGTTTTGTAGATCTTCAATTCCAGGATCAATAATTATTGAGTTGCCTTCACGTTTAATTGTCCCTTTTTTTTTGTATCTCTTCAAAATTTCAGGAATTTTATCAATATCAATACCTTTCTTTTCACAAATCTCTGGGATAAAATGGATCACTATTTTCCAGTCAATAAAATCGAGATCAACATCTGAAGCAATCTGTTCTATCCGTATCTGCTCAATACTATTATGAACTTGAATCGCCTTGCCTTCTGATTCACGATAATTTTTCTCTAAAAAGATGTCCATTGTGGGAGTTGCGGGAAAACGTCGAGCATCAACGATTTCGATTAATCTAGGGAGTCCTTGAGTAACTGAGAACTCCTCTACCCCCGCATAATGAAAAGTTCTCAGAGTCATCTGAGTTCCCGGCTCACCTATAGATTGTGCAGCGATAGTTCCAACAGGCTCACTTGATTCCACGATAGCATTATGAAAATTGATATAAATTTTATTTAATAAATATTCTAATTGCTCTTGTTCTAAATCTTCATCCTTTATCCGATCTCTAATTTTTTCTATTAAATCTAATGGAATTCCATCTTCTTGTAATTCAATTAATCTTTCTTCTAACATTTTTAGTGTTAACTTAACCATTTCTTATTACCTTTCTTATATTACCCCATTTTTTCTTTTTTCCAATCTAAATAACCTTTTGTGGTTTTTCCTCTCCAAATAGCATTTTTTCCGGTTTCTTTTTCATAGCTTTTCATTAATGAAGCTTCATCTATTTCCTCTTCTTCTACTTTAGGTGTTTTTTTTTCCTTAGCAGGTTTCTTTTTTACTTTTTCCTCTTTTACTACTGATTTCGTTTCTATTGGTAATTTTTTCAATTCTTCTCTGATTTCATCAACATGTAGAGATTTTGCTTTAAGTAAAAGAACATCTAAATTAACAGCAGCACCATGATCTGTCATTTGTGGATTAACAGAATCATCACCAAAATTAAATTGAATAATATTTTTATCTGAATTTCGCACAGTCCCATCATTTTCAATAACCATATCTTGTAATGCGTTCACCAGTCTACGCTGCATATATCCAGATGTACTAGTACGGACTGCTGTATCTACTAATCCCTCTCTACCCCCCATCGCATGAAAGAAAAATTCTTCTGGATTTAATCCATTTCGGTATGAAGATTCTACAAACCCTCGCGATTTGGGGCTGAGATCATTTATTTTAAAATGAGGAAGGGTTCTACTACTATATCCTCGATTTATTCTTTCACCTCTTATCGCTTGCTGTCCTACTACAGCGGACATTTGTCCAAGATTTAATATGTTTCCTCTTGCTCCTGATTTGGTCATTATAACAGAATGAGCTTCATCACCGATATAATGAGCTGCAGTCTCTTCAGCTTTTTTACGAGCTTCGGCTAGTACTTGTCTTATTCTTAATTCTAAAGTTTCTCTCATTGAACGGCCTGGAGCTCTCTTTAAGACTTTTGTATCATTATCATAAAATGCCTTAATTAATTTTTCTGATTCATTATTAGCTTCTTCTAAGATTTTCCTAATTACTTCGTAATCACTTCCTTTTACATATACCTCATCTAAACCCATTGTAATTCCATTTTGACGTATAACGTACAAAAGCATCCTTGTTGCATTGTCTAAGAATTCGCGACCTCTAGCATTTCCATGATCTTTAATTATTCTTTGCAAAATACTATTTGATTGCATTGCTCCAAATGAATTTTCATCAATTGTACCAGTAATTAATTCACCATTTTTAATTACCACATAAGCATCATATTGACAATTTTCTTCCTCACAAACTTCACATTTTTTACAAAACTTGGATTTTATTCTGATGTTTAAATCATCTGGGAGTAATGTGCTAAAAATTTGTTTTCCAGAATATATCGGTTCAGGGTCACTTATTACTGGCTTAAGATCATCCAATGAAAAATCAGGATTAGAATCAAAAATTTCTCCTAAAAATAATAATTTTAAGGTATCTTTTTTATTATAAAGAGAATCTTTACTTGTAAATTGAAAAACTGAAGAGATAAAATCTTGGATTCCTCCTAAAATAGGCCCTCCAAATCTGGGAGAAAGAATATGTTCTTGTACTTTTAACAATAATTCTGCCTCAGTACGGGCTTCTTCACTCTGAGGCACATGGAGATTCATTTCATCCCCATCAAAATCAGCATTATAGGGGGGACATACTGTTAAATTAAGCCTGAAAGTTTTTCCATCCATAATCTTGACTTCATGAGCCATAATTGACATTCTATGAAGGGATGGTTGTCGATTAAACAATACTAAATCACCTCTATTTAAATGGCGCTCAACTGTATAACCAGGAGCTAATATATCTGCAATCATCTTTCTATTTTTCACATAACGCAAATCAATTCTTCTACGATCGTTTCGAATAATATAATTTGCTCCTGGATGTATATGTGGTCCATTTAAGACTAATTGTTTCATTTCTTCGATATTCCAATCATTTACATTAGTAGGGATTGTGAGTATCTTTGCAACATCCTGAGGTACACCAACTTCATTAATACTAATATAGGGATTTGGAGAAATAACACTTCGAGCAGAAAAGTCAACTCTCTTTCCACTTAAATTACTTCTGAATCTTCCCTCTTTTCCTTTAAGTCTTTGAGTGAGAGTTCTAAGCGCTCTGCCAGAACGATGCCTGGCCGGAGGGATTCCCGAAACTTGATTATCAAAATATGTAGTTATATGATATTGTAATAATTCCCATAAATCTTCAACAATTAGATGAGGAGCTCCAGCATCAATATTTTCTCTTAATCGTTGGTTAATTCGAATAACATCAACCAATTTATGGGTTAAATCATCTTCGGAGCGAATACCACTATCCAGAGTAATTGAGGGTCTCGCACATACGGGAGGAATAGGCAATACAGTGAAAATTACCCATTCAAGTCGAGCATTCTCAGGAGAAATTCCTAAAATACGGAGATCATTATCGTTCATCTTTTTAAGGCGCTCTAATATCTCAATTGGAGTTATTCTCCGTGATCCTTTAGCTTCTTCTTCTTCATAAAAGGTAGTAGGTTTTTCAATAATTATTTTTTTCTTCTTTGCTCCGCAATAAGGACAAACTTTAGCCTTCCTGGCTCGTTTGAATACCAATCTAGCAACTTCTTCATCCCCCTCAAAAAACATTTTGCGGTGTTTAACTTGATCTTTTCGAAACCCTTCTTTTTCTTCATCTGTTAACATCAATCGAGAACACTCAGGACAAATAGATCTTAATACTTTTAATACTCTTTTCGCATATCCTACATGGATAACTGGTCTAGCTAGTTCTATATGGCCAAAATGTCCCATACAATTACTAACTAAATTACCACATGTCTGGCATCTCTGTCCTGGCTCTATGGTACCTAATCGCTGATCCATCAATCCGGATGGTATTGGTAATCCATCTTCATCATATGTGTCAGCCGTTATAATACGTGCAGCGGACATTTTACGAATCTCATCTGGAGATAATAGACCAAACTTTATTTTTTCGATCATCTTTGTTCTTGAAAAACTATAGCTCATATGTAAAAGACCTCATAATTTTTAATTTTAATATTAAATTGTATTATTCTTGTTAGAGAAAAAGAAATTATCATAGAAGATAACATCCTCTTATAATTTTAATTAATTTATTTCTAAAGAAATAGTTTAATGAACCCAGCACTGTAAATAAAATAAGCATGCAAATATTAAAAATTTTACGTAATTATAACTATCTCCTACTTTTTTTTAAAAGAATTTAATTTTTTGTTATATTTAATTAATTAATAATGAAGTTACCCAGAATTTTTAAAAATAAATTTATAATAATTTGCATTCAGCTCTTAATCTTAAGTTTATTCTTACTTATTTTTGAATACCATTTTGATATTGCTTTTGATCCCCTAACTTCTGAAGTTCATAGACAAATTATCCAGTTTTTAGCAAATTACATTTTGTATAATAGTTGGTCGGAATTAATTTTTATCTATTTAGTTTGGATATTAGTGGGTTTAGTTCCCATTTTCATTTATAGAAATTTAAGAAAAGCTTATTCAACGAACTTATTAATATTTTTTCTTCCAAACTTTTTCTTTTATGTATTTTTAAGCAGATATTCTCCCGATTATTTTAACTTAGAATTTCCTAATCTTATAATAAAATCAATTGTTTTATGCATTACCATCGTTTCAATTTCAATTGGACTTTCTTTATTATTAAATAGATTATTAAAGAAAGATTTAACTATTACAAAAGAAGATTTAGACGCAATTCAAAAAGAAACTACAATGATTTGTCCAACGTGTGGAACTCAATTTAAGTCGATTCCCAAATATTGTTATAAATGTAATACTAAATTAATAAAAGAGAACAAGGAATAAATATAAAATGTCAATTAAGAAGCCTACTTTAGATTTACTGTTCAATCCAAAAACGGTTGTTATTTTAGAAGCAAAAGCAAAAATCTCTTTTTTTATTGAAGGATTTAAAAGACAGGGATTCAATTTAGATAATTTATATCTGATATCTTCTTCAGAGGATAAAATTCACGATATTAAATGCTACAAATCCATTAATCACATCCCAATAGATTCAATTGATCTTTTAATTTTATCTGTTAATAGGGACCTTCTTTTAGATACTTTAAATGATTTTTTGGAGAAAAAAGATGTCAATTTCATTCATATTTTTACTGCTGGTACAGCTGAATTTGATGAGAAAGGTATTCAAATCGAACGAAAAATAAGGTTAATCTTAGACAAATATCCTAACACCCGCGCTATTGGACCTAATTGTATGGGATTATATAACCCTAAGGGTAAAATTGCATACTATCCATCCTTTCCTGTTGAAACTGGAAATATTGGTTTAGTTTTTCAATCAGGAGATTTACATTCAAAAATGATAAAGTTCAGTACAACCCGATATAATTTAAGATTTTCTAAAGGAGTTAGCATAGGAAATTGTGTGGATATACAGTTTTCAGAGATACTTGAATATTATAATGCGGATGATGAAATTAAATTAATTTGTGTGTATTTTGAGGGTTTTTCTATATTGCATAAGAAGGAAGGAAAGAGACTCCTTCAAGTTTTAAAAAGTATGAAAAAACCAGTATTGTTCATGAGAGGAGGGAAAACTAAAAGAGGTCAATCGGCAGTTCTTACTCATACTGGATCTTTAGCAACTTCAAAAAATGTTTGGGATGCGATTTATAATCAAACTCCCCTCATTGAAGTTCAATCCTCTATAGATGAATTAATTGATTATGCGTATTGCTTCTCAAGTTATCTAAATCGTTTTGTAAAGTTAAAAAAGCAGATTTTTTATCCTAAAGGGAAACGTGCTTTAGTTATTCTGTGGTCTGGCGGTTTTGGAATATTAGCTACTGATATGCTTAACGAATTAGGCTTAGAAATGCCAATTTTTGGGGGGCAAGCTTTAGAAAAATTGAAAGGCATTTATCCGATAAAAATTGGAAGTTTATCAAACCCTTTCGATTTACCCTGGATAATCCATCGAAAAGAATTTGTAGAGTTATCAAAGGAAGCTATAGATGATGATATTGATTTGGTAATAGTAGAAACGGATGCTTGGAGTGATATGGAGAGTGAGCGTTTTAAGTCTTATTACAACAATTTATATAAAATAAAAGAATATGTTGAGAGTCTTGACAAGATATTTGTAATGGTGCTTCACCAATATCCTAGTAAATCAAGAGAAATTTTATATAATATGCTTGTAAAAGATAATTTCTTAGTATATAATTCTATGGAAGTTACTGCTAAAGCATTTTTAAAATTATATGAATTTGGAAAAAAATTAGAGAAAATAAAAAAAAATAACAAAATTTTAAGCTAGAGAAAAATGGCAGGCGAATGGATTGCAATCCTTGCGGTGCTAACCTTTGTAATATCCAATGTAATATTTCGAAAAACTGAAAAAGAGGCAAGCCCTACATTTATTAATTTCATTCGTACTGCTATTGGGACAATAACATTTTTCCTTTTATCATTTGTCTTTAATATTTTTTTTCAAATTTTCTTATTACCTTGGGAGTTATGGTTTCTTTTATTTGCAAGTTTTTTATTCGGTCAAGTTATAGGAGATACATCCTATTTTCAAGCTCAGAAAGAACTAGGCACTACCATTGCTTTAGCTATTTCAATGACCTTTCCTCTTTTTACTTTTATTTTTTCATTGGTCTTCTTGAATCGCCCTTTTGAAGTTAATTTAGTATTATCTTTAATATTGATAAGTATTGGAATAATTATTATTGGTAAAACTCGAATAAAATTAGAAAATAATAATGATAGAGAAGAAAATAATAAAAGTGTATCATTAAAAAACCGAATTAGAGAATTTATCTCAAAAACATCATTTAAAGCTTTAATATTTGGTTTAGTTGCCGCCATAGGTTGGGCTACTGGTCTTGTGATAATCGATTTTGCTACAAATGAAATTAATAGATTACTTAATTTAGAAGGATTGAGTTCCATAATAGGAAATGTAATTAGATTTCCATTTGCTCTTCTTCTTTTGTCTTCAATGGTATTTTCAGAAACATATTACCAAAAAAAAGGAAAAATTGAACCAACACAGAGAAAAGATAGAAAAACTTGGGCCTTATTAATCTTTGCGGCAATATTAGGAACATCTATAGGTGCTTATGTATATACAGAAGCAGCACGTACAGCAGGAGCTACAGTAATGTCATTAATAGCTAGTGCAGCTCCACTTTTTTCATTACCCTTAACTTACTGGTTGAATAAAGAAAAAATTACAAAATTTGGATTTTTAGGTGTAGTAATAACGATTATTGGAGTAGTAATTATACTCATATAAGAAAAAAATTTTCCAGTTATACAATCTTATCATACGGAAATTCATTTCTATCCAAGATCTCTTTTGCCATTTCTGCAAAGATTTTTCTAATGTTAACATTTTCTTTCGAAGAAGTCTCAAAATAAGGGATATTATTATGCTTTTTTCGAAAATTTTCAATAACTAACGCATCTACCTTTTTTTTATCCTTAATTAAATCAAGTTTACACCCGATTAACACATTTGGTGTATCTTGAGCTAGAAGCTTTTGTAAATGATTGTTCCACCAATCCAATCCAAGTAAAGTGTTATTAAGATTATATAAACTAAATACAAGGAAAATTCCATTTGCTCCATGAATGTAATAGCCAAACATCTTTTTAAATTGTTCTTGCCCCCCAAAATCCCATATGCTAAAACGCAAGAAATTTTCTTCGCCATTAATGATAATAGGCATATCATAAGTATAGAAATCAATTCCGATTGTAAGTTTAGTGTTGGCATCAAATGTGTCAAAACACAGCCTTCTTGCGATACATGTCTTCCCTACACCACCATCACCTATTAAACAGAGCTTAAAAACATAAGCTGGTTTTTCTTCTTGCTGGAATGTCATAGGATTCTCACATTATTGCTTATTATAAAAAAATATTTTTATTTTCTAGAATAAACATAATATTCAATTTTAAATCTTTATATAATTTTTAAAAATACTATTGAAAAATTATTAATAATTAGAAGGGATTATCAAAAAAAGGCCGTTACCCTAGTAAATTATTTTTAAGTTCTAATAAATCTTATTTAAGATATTTGTATTAAATTAACAAAACTCATTAAATAGTATTTATTGGCTTATTAATTCTCTTTTTTAGCGAAAATATTATGATTATTAGTGATACTAAGCTTAAAATCATAATGAGGAAGATAATATCACCTGGAATTTCATTTTCTATTCCAACTCTAATATAAAAGAATTTTATTAATACCATGTCATAGTTATCTTCTTCGATATATATACATCCAACAATAAAAATATTATTATATGTGTCAATATACATATCATGACCCCATTCATAAGTGCTTTCATTCCAAATTTCATCCCATAAGATTTTACCAGTTTGATTATAATGCAATATTGCTATATCATGATCATAACCAGATTCAGTTATACCTAGGATGTATATATCATCGTTTGAGTCAAATTCTATTTCAAATCCCCAATTCATTTCATAATTAGCCCAGATTTTATTCCAAAGGCATTCACCTATGTTATTGTATTTTCTAAGTGTTATATTTGAAAAATACTGCTTTTTTTCTACCGCACCTAAAACATAAATATTATCTGATCCATCTACTACTACGTCATAATACAAACCTCTCAGCGTGTGAAATATGGGCCCTTCCCAAAATCTATTCCACAATAGTTTTCCTGAAGAATTATATTTGAATAGGAAAATATCACCACCCCTGGGACTATAGATTTCTGGTTGATAATATACTCCATATTCTCCAGTTATATAAACATTATTAGACGAATCTAAAGCAAGATTATGACCACAATCTCCAATTAAGATATGTGATGACTCACCCCAAGTCTTATTCCATAATTCTTCTCCGAGTTGATTAAACTTTACTAGAAATGCGTCACCTCCTACAATAAACGTGTGTCCAAACATATCATTAATCTCCTCTTTTCCAATTACACCAGATACATATAAATGGTTAAATGGATCAAGTATCGCATCAACATCAGTATCAAAATCACTTCTACCCCATGTCCTATTCCATAGTTGATCTCCAACACTATTATATTTTACTACAAATATATCAGATTCTCCATTTCCAAATGAATAAGTATTGCCAATGATATAAGCGTTGTTAGATGAATCTATTATTATTTTATGTACTAAATCCTTATTAGTTCCGCCCCATGTCCTATTCCATAACTGTTCTCCCATTTTATTATATTTTATTACAACTATATCCCAATCTCCTTTTCCAAAGCTTGTTGTAACGCCTGTGATATAAATATCTCCAAACAAATCCATTATTATGTCATACCCACATTCAGAAACATTTCCACCCCAAGTCATATTCCATTGAATCTCCCCTACGCTATTAAATTTTATTACGACTACATCAAATTCTCCATTTCCAAAGGATGAAGTACATCCTACAACATAAGTATTATTTGAAGAATCAACAATAACCTTAAGTCCTTGATCAACTTCACTTCCGCCCCATGTCATATTCCATTCTTTAAGACTAGAATTTTCTGGCAATATAGCAGATGTAAGGATCTTATCGTCTTTTCCTCCTATGAAGCCTTCACTAACAAAAAAATTTGAAATTACAATGTTAGATATAAAAAATAGGCTAATGATTAAAACTAATATCATCTTTAGACGGATTTTAATTTTATTCATAAATTAATCATCTCTATTTTTTTGTCAAATTTTTGAATCTGGATTATTGTTAGAAAAGAAAAGGAAACTTTTAATGATTATGGTAAAAACCAGCAACAACTTTATATCTAAGAAATGTTAATTACCCTTTATGAAAGAAAAGGATTTGTTTCCTAATTACGAACCCAAAATCACTCCTGATACCATCGAAGATTATTTACGAAATCCTGAAAGTGAAGTATTCAAAATTCTAGGGGAAATTGGAGTAGCTAAACTTGAAAATTTGAAGCATATCTTTACTTTATTCAAAAATTTTCAAAAGAAAGCTCAGAAGAATCCAGGCAGATTTCAGGATGGTAGAGTTGGTTTAGGTGCCAATTTAAAACAATATACCCCTTCAGAAGAGGAATTAATTGTATCAGAATTAGGTAAAATGATAAAAAATATAATCGAAATTTATTCAGAAAAGGAAATTAATGAATATAAAAAGAGGGAGAAAATTATGTCCCAAATTATTGAATTTAACGAGATTTATGTTAGACATGTCGATGTTATGGGTTCAGGCAGATATTTCTATGCTGAGAAGAATGAGCCAAAGATTAAATTTAGATTATAGATCATCAAAGGCTAATTTCTGTTTATTAATTTGCTTAAAAGGTAATTATCGCTAAATAATTAATCTTTAATATATGGAAAGTTTTATTAACATCAATATATATACCATCAACGTTATAATATTTCATCACTTCATTATATAGTTCAGGTATTGATCAATAAAACCTTGTCATCTGAATCCAAAAATTGATCAAATATGATGAATTGATTTCATAAGTTTTAAAAAAAAAAAATTATATCACCAATTTTTTTTGTCGACCAAAAGTGGGTGATTTGATCTCTCAGTTTTACATCATCAACCAACAAATTTAAATAGAAGTAATGCCAATTTACTAATAAGAATGTTAAATTTTACATCAAGTTTAACACTTCTATAAAAATGGATTTTATGGAAATTAACCAAAATAATTAAAAAGTGGAGGAATAAAAAATGGCTGCATTTGCCTGGTCACCATTACGTGCGTTAATGAAAAAAGCTGGTGCTGAAATCGTAAGTCGTGCTGCAGTTGATAAATTAATGGATTATTTAGAAGAATATGCTAAAGAACTTACTGCATGCGCTTTAGATATTGCTAAGCACTCTGGCCGTAAGAAAGTCACCCAGGCTGATATGAAACTCGCTATCGGCATGATTTAAGTCGATAGAATTAAATAGGAATAAATTTCTATATTTTTTTCTTTTTTTTTAATACTTTTGATAACAAGGGTTTATTTTCTAAATCATTTTTATATTTCATATATCGTATCACAACAAGAATCTCCTTCAGCGACAGTTTTAGTGATCTTTAATTTGATTTTATCACTCACAGCTGTACGGAAATATTCATGATCAATTTCCATTACTGCTTCACATAATTCTCTTGATGTATTTTCTAAACCAAAAGGACATTTGGTGCCTTGAATATGAAATTTATTATCTGATAATGAAATTATCTTTACATATCTTTGGTCAAAAGTCTTTGAAAAAGCCTTAGAAACGGTAGTTAAATGATTATTAGGTAATTTATATTTAACCTTAAGACCTAATGCACGACCTTGCTTTTTACAAGCTTCTTTGATAAGCGGCAACGCTTCTTTCCCAAATTTCTTATAAAAAGCTATTATTAGATATCCTTGAGCTTCAATTGGATTATTCGGTAGATTATCATTATTTTCCTTATTCATAATATCCCTAATTAAAGTTAGCTTCTTCTATTTGGGTAAGTCAAAGAATTAATATTAAGCTATTTAAATTTGTTTTTTCACTATGTGCAACATTTTTTTTAAAAACTTGTCCCCTCTATTATCCCCCACATTCACCACATTTGTGAACATAATTATGAGCTTTAGCAGCTCATAACTTCTAATAACCTTTTATGGGATATTTGCTGATTATTACATAATTTTAGAAATCGTTCAAATGTTGTACAACAAATCATATTAAATGAAGTATGACTGAAAAATCACTAAATTAATAACATCTTTTTTTTTAAATTAGGAATTTACTAATTTTTTCATACCAATTTCAAGACATACTTATCAAATAGAGGTGGAGGTGTTTATAGATGCCCACAAAAACAATTAGATTTAATGAAAAAGATGAGAAAATCTTATATGATAATTGGAACATTGAAATTGTTAGAGAATTTAAAGCTTTTTTAAGGAGTAAGCTTACTTCACAACAAAAATTAGAATTTCTCGTTTTAAATTCAGAAAATCCATATGAAACAAAACAAAATCTCCTAAGAGAAAAACTAAAATTAATAAAATTTTTAATGCGAAAAGGAGCTTCTCAAGAGACTTTAGATAGGTTGAGCAGAGAATACTTCAAGTTTAAAAAAATTCATTAACTTCTATACTCTTTTTAAATTTTTTCTGATTTAAAGACTTAGATCTAAATGTAATTAATTAGATTGCCATTCAATTTATCTCTTAATAGATAATGCTATCAATAAGCTTAATGCTTCAATTTCGCGAAGCAATCTTCGCAAAAAAATCCTTCGGATTTTAGCAGTATCCGAAACCATGTGGCCTGACTTATGCTTCATTTCGCAACCCCAACACAACTTAAATAATTTAGTGTCAACAAAATATTCGTCTTCCGTTTTAAAAACATCGTCTTTTATTATTTCTTTATAACTTTTCAACATTTTAATAGCTCTATTCTATATTGATTTTGAATGACTATTCATTATTTATAGACTATGTAATATATACTAATAATTAAATTTAAGTTTTAAGAATAATTATTCATAAATCGTGATTGGTTTTTTTTAAAAATATATAAACTCATACCCTCCCGATGGTTTAGATAAAGACTCAAGATTTTGGTTTTCAATTATTTTGTTCCAAAAATTATCAAAACTAAGGTTTTATAAAAATACCTTTAAATAGTAATAAAAAAATGCCAATAGACAATTTAGATAAATGGGTAGAGGAAATTCAGAAGAAAATCATAGAAGAGGAAAGTAAAAGATACAATAAATATATTGTTAAATTACTTCAAAATCCAAGAAATTGGGGTAAGCCAAAAGACAAAGAAGTAAGTGTATGGCATGCGTATGAAGGATCCTGTGGTGACACAATGCAATTCTTCCTGAAGATCAAAGAAGGTATAATTGAAAAAGCAAATTTCATTACAGATGGTTGTGGTGCTACAGAAGCAGCAGGAAGTCAAACTACTATTATGATAAGAGGAAAAACACTAGAATTTGCTGAAAACCTAAAACCAATAGATGTCGAAAATGCTTTAGGAGGTTTACCAGACGATCAT
>JAEOSD010000066.1 GCA_016840545.1 Promethearchaeota archaeon | reverse complement strand
TTTGGGTTATGGATTTTTTTATAAAATTCTTTTAATCTTTCACTCATATTGATTCAAAATAAAACAGATATATTTGTAGCTTTAAAATAATCTAATTAAGAATATTAAATAAACTTACCATTTATCCCTAGCATTAAGAATCTGACAATTCTTTAAATACTATTATTAAAAGATTTCTTAAAATTATTTTTCTATTGTACATTAATTACATCAAAATTAAATTCTTATCTTCAAAAAGGGAAAAATGCCAGTCCAATTAAAAAGTTTTGAAATAAATACAGAACCATTTTGTGATATAATAGATATTACATCTCAAGTTAAAACTATAATTAAAGAAAGCCATATAAATACGGGAATAGTGAATGTACATATCGCAGGTTCTACTGGTGCGATATCTACAACTGAATATGAACCAGGTTTAGTTAAGCACGATATTGAAGACCTTTTGGAAAAGATAACACCCTATAAAGGAAACTATTATCATCATAAAACCTGGGGAGATCATAATGGTGCAGGTCATTTAAGGAGTTTCCTCCTTAAAACTTCTCAAACATTTCCATTCCAGAATAAAAAATTGATTTTAGGTACATGGCAGCAAATAATCTTTTGTGAATTTGATGAAAAACCTCGATATCGAAGAGTGTACTGTCAGATAATTGGAGAATAAATATTAATAAAAAAATCTATTTTTTTGTTAGCAGTTTGTTAAATTCCTGAACCAACATATTATATACATCTTTACGTCCTACGTCTATCATTTTTAGGATGGTATAATGACAATCTTGGATTTTATTTTTAAACAATGGTATCTTTCTTACAACCTTATCAAATGTATTCTTTTGATTAATCTGGTGATGTAAAAATTCCAAAAATTTACTTTCTTCCTCAACCAATTCATTCAAAAATTTCCGTTCTTCTTCAATCAATTAATTCAACTTTAAAAGTTATTTTGAAAATATAAAAATCATTTTCAATTAAAAATAGAAATATTATCCTTAAGTCATAGAAATATTATTCTTAATGTACAACAATATTATTCTAAAAATATTGGAATATTATTTTAAATTCCTTTGGATTCACATAAGGTTAAAAATGATGATTTTCACTTTCTAATAAATATGTGTTGTCTGATATTATAACTGTCTTGCATTTTTAAAATTCAGGTAAATAACCCATATAAAGAACTGAACAAACTATGGAAAAATTAGTAAAAATTATTGTGTCAGGTTTGGATAATGCGGGTAAAACTTCCATTTTAACAGCTTTAGATAAAAAATATGATTTTCAAAAAGATATCATTTCACTCACTCCAACAATCAGAGTAGAGTACCATACAACATATTTTTTAAATCAAAAAGTAATTTTCTGGGATTGTGGTGGCCAAACTCAGTATCGCGAATTATATAAAAAAAAACAAGATATATATTTTGATGGAACCGACTTGATGCTTTTCATTATAGATATTCAAGATAAGGAAAGATATAAAACGTCTCTTGAATATTTGGATATGATTTTGCAACATTTTAATCGTAATAAGATGGACGTTCCTCTTATAATTTCGTTTCATAAATTTGATCCCGAAATCAGAACTAATGGCGTTTATATAGAAGAAATTGAAAGTATAAGAGAAAATATACTTAAAAAATATTCGAATTTTAAAGTATTATTTCAGCAGACTTCGATATATGATTTAATTTCAATTGTGCAGCTTGTTTCTTATGGGTTGTCAGTTTTTGATGAGAAATTTTTTGATTTGTCAGAATTACTTGAAAATTATATCTATGCATTTAACTGTAAATCATTGATTTTATTTGATCGAAATGGAATTATTATCAGTGAATTTTATAACAGTGAAATAGAACCGGAATATTATGTTGAATTACTAGAATCAATTAAAGAACATTTATTTTTACTTAAAAGAATGCAACAGGAATCTTATGAAGCAGAAAATAACTTAATTACAAATGGTAGTGGGTTATTATCATATTTACATAGGATAAAGATTGGCGAAGAATCCTTATTTATTTCTGTGATTATACAAGAAAAATATAAAGATCCATTTATGGAAAAATTTTCAGAGTTTTTAATAGAAATAAGAGATATTTTAACCCCAATTTTGGCTTAAGAATTTAGAATTAAAAATTCATTCAACTTTCAGGATTTCTTTTGCTTTATCAATTAATTTTTCTTTTTTCTTTTTATGATCTCTTATAAATTTAAGCACTTTTTCAACGCATTCTTTTTTATGATCTCCGCACATTAATTCTCCACGTACACAATCCTGAAACGCTTCAGTTAATCTATCATCATCCTCTTCAAAATGATACATTAATATTTTATATATCATGCACTTTTGAGGTTCTCCTCCCAATTGTTGTTGCTCCTCCTTATTTCGACGACCTCCTGTCAATGCACCCATAATCTTTCTTTCAATCGATTCCAAGGGTTCATTGAAGGTGAAATAACTATTTGGATTTCTCTTTGCCATTTTTTCGGATCCGTCTATACCAGCTAATAAATAATGATAAGTTGCTCCTGGTAAAAAGAAACCATTATAATATCTACGTGTGAGATCCCTTGTAAGACGAATATGTGGATCTTGATCTATCCCAACGGGAACAATTGTTGGTTGAGGACCATCAAGAATTTGTGGTAAAACGATATCACCTACTTGAACGAGTGCAGAAAGATATAATCCAAATGATTTTTCTCCATATATTGCATTTAACATATTTTGGGTTACTAGTCTACTTACTTTGAAACATGCATCTTTTACAATAGGTTCTTCTGATTGTCTCCAAATATATGCCTTCTTTGGATCAGGATCTAATCCTAAAGCTAATAAATCTGCTATATTGTCAATTGCAAATTCTTCAGATTCTTCATATGTCAATCCATTGTCTTCCCATGTTTCAATATCTGCAATACCATAATACGCTTTTCCGCCCATTTTTTGAAATTCAATTATCTCTAAAGCAGTGGTTGAAGTTCCAAGATGGAAAGGTCCAGATGGTTTGATTCCGCTCATTACTGCCCAGGGTTGTTGGGCTTCAACTGCTTTAAATACACTCTGAAGATCTCGATGACCAAAAATGATTTTTCTCCTAATATATCGGTTTTTAATAGCTTTTTGCCGTACTTTTTCATCAAGTTCTTGAATTCCAAACTCCTTTATTAGTCTAACATAGTCTTCCTCTAATAAACTTGTTGTACCCCACGGATCAATCCGTATTTCTTTGTTATTTTTTGGCATTTTAATTATAACTAAAAAAATTGATAATAATAATAAAAATAATAGAAAAATAAAAATATCTATGGAGAAATTTTCTGATGAAGAGTTTTTGTACCAAATAAAGTATATGAAAATAAAATATGCTATGTTATAAATTAAAGTATCTTCTTCTAAATTTCCTTTCTATTATAATCCAGATTCCTTTTTCTTAACAAATTATAAACAGAACGTATATTTTATCTATTTACGATATATACCTTGTTATGAAAAAAAATAATATTTCAGAAGAGGAATGGAAAAAAAAATTAAGTAAAGAACAATATTATGTGCTTCGCCAAAAAGGTACTGAAAAACCTTTTACGGGGAAATATTGGGACAATCATGAAAACGGAACATATTATTGTTCAGGTTGTGGGGCGCCAGTATTTGAGTCTGGAACAAAATTTGAATCTAGATCTGGTTGGCCTAGTTTTTATGAACCAATAAAAAATGAAAAAATTGTGAAAAAAAAAGATTTAACTCATGGAATGATACGTACAGAAGTTCTCTGTTCAAAATGTGGTGGTCATTTGGGCCATGTATTTAAGGATGGACCTCAACCAACTGGTGAAAGGTATTGCATAAATTCAATTTCTTTAGATTTCAAGCCTAAAAAAGAAGCTTAATTGATTTTTTGAAAATTACAGCCCAATAATAGAAGACGAGTTTTTATATTCCTTTAATACCATATTAGAAATTGTTTTAATGACATATTCCTTTTCATTTAATTCTCTAATAAAATTATGAACATCACCTGCTTCTTTAAATCGGCATACCAAACAGGCAGATTGTTCTCCAGTAGTGTGGAAAATTGAACAAATCTCAGGTTTTTCTTTAATTTGGCTTAAGATATCTGCAGTATGCTTTCCATCTATTTGGACTCTTATCAAAAATATTAATTTGTATCCAAGTTTTTCATTGTTGAGTTTTAATGTGTATCCCTCTATAATTCCATTGTTTTCCAATTTAGATAAGCGATTGTGAATAGTCCCAATTGAGATGCCAAGTTCTTCATGAATTTCGCGATATGAAGTTTTAGCATTTTCTTGAAGAATACGTATGATACTTCTATCGATATCATCTAAAGTTTTTTCTTTTTTCATTTCTAAACAATACCAAAAGGAGATTAAAAATATTATAAAACCAATATTATTTATTTTAAATAAAATATAAATTTTACATAATTTATTAAAAAAATTTCAATTATCTTTTATGGTTTCAGAGACTTTTTATAATGATCTCTAAATCATAAAATTATTTAATCACGCACAACTAAAAAATTCAGTAAAATTTTTTTTTTAAAAATATAAAAATCAATAAAAGGTATACTTAAAATGTCAGTACCGATATTAATTTTGAAAGAAGGAACTGAGGAGACTAAAGAAAAAGAAGCCCGAATGCATAATATTAAAGCTATGATGGCAATTACAGAAACTGTACGCTCTACATTAGGTCCAAAGGGGATGAATAAGATGTTAGTGGATGGTATGGGAGATGTAACCATTACTAATGATGGAGCAGAAATATTGAAAAATCTTGATATTGAAAATGTCGCAGCCAATATGATGGTCAATATAGCAAAAGCTATTGATGAAAAAGTAGGAGATGGAACCACTACAGCTGTTATCTTTTCTGCTACTTTATTAAATAATGCTTTAGATTTAATAGAACAAAATGTTCATCCAAAACCCATTACACATGGCTATAAACTAGCAGCTGATAAGGCTCTTTCGATTTTAAGCAAAATTGCAGATGATATCTCTATTGATGATAAAGTTCTTCTTAAAAATATAGCTAAAACTGCCATGAATTCAAAAGATGTGGTTGGATTAAAAGACTTTTTTGCAGATTTAGCCCTGAAAGCAATAAATCATATCAAAGATGAGGAAGGCACAACTTTCCCAAAAGTTAGCAACGTAAAAATTGTAAAAGCACCTGGAAAATCCCTTAAAGATTCAGAATTAATAAATGGGGTTTATATCCAGAAAGAAAAAGTCAATAATGCTATGCCAAATATAATCAAAAATGCAAAAATTGCTGTTATAAGAAGAAAACTTGATGTAGTTAAAACGGAATTTGATGCTCAAATAAGGATTTCCAATCCTGCTGATATTCAGAAATTTTTAAACCAAGAGGAAAAAATATTAACAGACTACTTGAATATATTTAAAGAATTAGGAGTAAACATTATTATTAACAGCCAAGATATTTCTGATAAATTTGGAGCTTACCTAGCAAGAGAGGGAATAGCAGCAATAAAAAATTTAGGCGAAGATGATTTAAAATCAGTATTAAAAGCAACTGGAGCTAAAAGAGTAGATGATTTACCTTCACTAACAGAAGCAGATTTAGGTTATGCTGAGACTATTAAATTTGAAAAGTTAGATAAAGATGATTATACAATACTAGCTGGTTGTAAGAATCCAAAGTCCGTATCAATCCTATTGAAAGGAGGTTTAGAAAAAATATTAAGTACAGCAGAAATAACCTTAAATGATGTTTTATCAGTTATTGCCAAAACAATAGATACTAAAAAAATTGTAGCAGGTGGTGGAGCAATATATATCGAATTAGCAAAAAAATTAAGAGACTATGCTAATGAAGTTAGTGGGAAAGAACAACTAGCTATTACAGCATTTGCCTTAGCTCTTGAAGAGATTCCTAAAACGTTAATCAAAAATGCTGGTTTAGATGAGATTGAAAAGATGACCGAATTAAGAGCAGCACATAAAACAGATAATGATAAATGGATTGGAATAGATACAATTTCAAATACTATAGAGGATAACTTTAAAAAAGGCATTATTGAACCTGCTGCATTGGTACAACATGTCTTAAAGTCTGGAAGTGAATTGGCAAATTTAATATTAAGAGTTGACAGAATTATCAGCGCTAAAGGATCAAAACTTCCCGGATTAGATTAAATTTTATTTTTTTCCTTTTTTTAAATTAAAAATATTTTAGAAATTTTCACTGTTTAATTAAAACATCTTCACTGATCAGCTTTTTAAAATGAGATTAACATATATCAACTACTTCAAATATAAAAAATTTAATCAATTTGTTAAAATGGGTAAATCTTACCACACGAGAGTTAAAAATCGTTCAAATTATAAAGCTTTTTAATCATCCTTCTTTTCCTTAAGCATATTCTAGGAAATGATTTATAATGGATAATATTAAAACTCTTGAGAAATACTTTAAAAAAAAAATTATAACTAAAGTTGATTTTGAAAAACTTTATGCTTTAAACAATAATCATGTCTTAAGGATTATTAATGAATTCGTTGATTTGTGTAAACCAAGCAAGATTAGAGTTATTTCAGACTTAAAAGAAGATATTGAATATGTAAGACTCAAAACTATTCAAGTTGGAGAAGAGACTAAACTAAAATTAAATGGTCATACAACTCATTTTGATGGATTTGAAACTATGTCAAATCATGATCAAGCAAGAGATAAGGAACATACTCAAGTTCTAGTGCCTAGAGAAGATAAGAATATTTATCCATGGATAAATACAATGGATAGAGAAGAAGGATTAAAAGAAATCTTGGAAATCATGGATGGTTGTATGAAAGGACATGAATGTCTAGTAAGATTTTTTTGTTTAGGTCCTATAAATTCTAAGTTTTCTATACTCGCTCTCCAATTAACAGATTCCTTTTATGTTGCTCATTCAGAAGATCTCTTATATAGGGCTGGTTATGAAGAATTTAAAAGATTAAATGGTTCTAAAGAGTTTTTCTACTTTATTCATTCTACGGGGGAGCTTAAAGAAAGTATCCCTGTTACTAAGGATTTAACCAAGCGGAGAATTTATGTAGATTTACAAGAAGGGAGAGTTTTATCTTGTTACAATACCTACGCAGGAAATTCCCTAGGTCTTAAAAAACTCGCATTAAGATTAGGAATATATAAAGCAAATAATGAAGATTGGCTTACAGAACATTATTTTATCATGAGTGTCCTTCCTAAAGGAAAAAGTAGAATTTCATATTTTTGTGGAGCATATCCTTCCGCTTGCGGCAAAACAAGCACTGCTATGCTTCCTGAACAGAGAATAATAGGAGATGATATAGCTTACCTCCGAATATGGGATAATGGTTATGTACATGCTGTCAATATTGAGAGAGGCATTTTTGGAATTATTAAGGATGTAAATGCTAAAGATGATCCTGTTATTTTTGACGCACTTACATCACCTAGAGAAACGATATTCTCTAATGTACTCATAACCAATGGTGTTCCTTACTGGATTGGAGATGGAAGAGATACCCCTAACGAGGGAATTAATTATTCAGGAAATTGGTATAAGGGAAAAAAAGATAAAGATGGTAGAGATATCCCTCAAGCACATCCAAATGCTAGGTATACTATTAGGATTGAAGAATTGAGGAACGCTGATCCAGATTTGCACAATCCTGATGGCGTTCCAGTTCATGGAATATTTTATGGAGGGCGTGATAGTGATACTATGCCCCCTGTATTACAAAGTTTTAATTGGGAACATGGAGTATTTATTGGTGCTAGTATAGAATCTGAAACTACTTCTGCTACAATTGGGACTGAAGGTGTTAGGACTCAACAACCAATGGCAAATCTTGACTTTTTAGTAGTTCCTCTTGGAAAATATTTGAAAAATCACCAAAAACTTGGTGCTAGCTTAAATTTTCCTCCTAAAGTTTTCGCAACAAATTATTTTTTAAAAAATAAAGATGGAGAATATTTGAATGGAATTTTAGATAAGTTAGTATGGGTTATGTGGGCAGAATTACGTGTTCATAGTGATGTTAATGCAATTAAAACTCCAATTGGTTATATCCCAAAATACAAAGATTTAGAATTATTATTTAAGAAATATCTTGATAAAAGTTATACTAAAGATGATTATGTAGAACAATTTTCAATACGAGTGAAAAAATTAATAGAAAAGCTTGATAGAGTAGAAGAGATGTATAGAAAGGAGAAAAATATGCCTAAATTCTTCTGGAATATTTTAAATGAACAAAGAGAAAAACTTAATAACATAGGAAAGGAAAAGGGAGAAATTATATCACCATTAAATTTATCCTAAATATTATCTTAAATTGTTAACAAAATTTTTATTTGTTCAATTTGAATTACTTTTATTAAAAATGTTCATGTTTGGCCAAGTTTTGCTGTAATGATTAAATTAAAAGCTTTAATCCTTCTTTTACTTTAAAAGTTCGATTAGCTCGATCTATTTCAATAAATCTTTTAATTTCAAGATTATTTAAAAAATCTCTCATCTGAATTGTATCTTTCTTCAATTTTTCGGTTAAACCTTCAATATCATTCTCATAAGTACGAAGAATCTCTATTAATGATGAATAATTTTCATATATCTGATTAACAAGCTGCTTTAAAACATTGTCAAGATTCTCTCCAGTTCTAGTACTCGTAGGAAAAATTACTGTATCTTCTGGTAAATAATTTTGGGCGCGAACCACTTCAGAGTGTCTCGCTCCTGCGATATCTTGTTTGTTTGCTAAAAATATTATTGGTATATCTTGACTAATAGCTTTTCTTATAGAATTTAGAATTATAATACCATCTTCATCTTTCTCAGGATGAGCAGCGTCGAAAATAAAAATAACACCATCAGTTCCCCGTAAAACTACATCTCTCATCACATTAAATCTTAATAAACCAGGAGTTCCAAAAAGAAACACATCAAAACCATTTAATGTTACAGAACCTAAATCCATCCCTACAGTATATAATTTATTATCTCGTGCTTTCGCTTCAATGTTTAATGCATTCTCGTCAAAATATTTAATAAACGACGATTTTCCGCATTGTAATGGGCCTGATACAACGATCTTCATTTTGTCGGACTTGACTTCTCTAATATTGTTTATTATTGTTTTATTAACTTTTTTTGTTTTATTATTTTGTTTAATATATAGATATTATGAGTCTGTTAAAATTTATCATATAATCATTAATTTGTAATTTTGAAGGGATCTTTAACAAAAAATTGCTTAACTAATAACTTTTTTATTTTGAATATTTCTTAGATAATAAGGCTTGCGTTTAATGACAATTTGGGCAGCTTCCTAACTATTAGAAGGGATTAGAACTAAAGATTTAGATAGGATTAAATAAGAATATGGAATAATATTAAATAAGTTCAGGAAAAGCAAATGCTTTTTTTGCGGTCGAAATAAAATGGAAAGTTTTCCACATTTAGGTAATCCACCAGAATTCTGGGATTATTTTTGTCAAATATCTAGAATCCCAAGATGTACTAAAAATGAAACACAAATGAGAGAGTTTGTAAAGAAAGAAGCTAAAAAGTTCGGATTTCCTGTGGAAATTGATCAAGTAAAAAACATCGTTGTAAAAATTCCATCAAAAGTACAAAACTCAGATAAACAATTAAATATAGTACTACAATGCCACCTGGATATGGTATGTAATAAGAATGAGGGTGTGCAGCACGATTTTTCGAAAGATCCATTAAAATTGAAACTCATAGATGAAGATGAGGAAAAATGGTTAACTGCGGAAGGTACAACTCTGGGAGCAGATAACGGTGTTGGTATCGCGTATCAACTGTCAATAATGAAAAAAGTGTATAATGGAGAACTGAATTTTGCTCCTTTAGGATTAGATTTGTTATTTACCGTAGATGAGGAAGGGAAAGGCACAGGTATACTTCAATTAGATACTAATTTAATTAGTGGAGATTATTTAATAAATCTTGATGCAGAAGATGAGAATGAGATTTTAATAGGATCCGCTGGGCTTATCCATAATATAATTGAAATACAAATAAAAAGAAGATCTCTAAAAGGTATTGAAACTGAACTTATCCCGATTAAAATTGCCTTAGAAGGGTTAATAGGGGGACATTCAGGAGCGGATATTAATAAGGGGCGTGCTAATGCGATAAAACTTCTCTCACAGATATTATGGAAAATGAATAAAGAATTCAAGATTTATCTTAATTTTTTAAACGGAGGGACTCATCAAAATGCTATACCTAGAGAATCTCAAGCAGTAATTTATATTGAAAAGAGCAACTTTTCTAAATTGAATTCTTTTATCCAAAGTATTTTTACTTATATAAAGGATTCATTCGATGGAATTGAAAAAAATATTAAAATTTCTATTCAAAAATTACCTGAGTATTCAGATTGTACTAGTCTTGAAGAAAACTTTCAGAATAAATTACTAAATTTTTTATATATTGTACCAGATGGACTGATTTCGATGCATCCAAAAATTAAAGACTTAGTTCAGACTTCTACTAATTTAGGAACACTAACCACAGAAGAAAATCGAATCCTTTTCCAATTATTACAAAGAAGTTCTTCTAAATATGAAAAATATGTATTAAATGATAATATTTTTAATCTTTTAAATATGATAGACTTGAAATATAACATATTATTTGATTTAGATTATCCAAGTTGGACTCCAAATTTTAATTTAAAATTTTTAAATTTAGCGCGAGAGGTTTATCAGAAATTATTTAACATAGATGTTAAAGTCAACGCATCACACGGAACCTGTGAATGTAATTCTTTTACGAAATATTACCCTAATATGGAAATGATTGCGATTGGACCTACAATTAAAGATGGTCATTCTCCAGATGAGCGGTTAAAAATTAGTAGTGTTGAAAAAATTTGGAAGTTCTTAATAAATTTGCTCAATAACATAAAAGGAATTGAAAAAAGATAAGATTTATGCTTATAAGCTCGTTAAAAACTTTTTCTCTATATGTTGAAATTTTAAAGGCTAGTTTGCAATTGTTTAAAATTTTAATAGCATCTCTTTTAATTTCAAACATTCACTATGGTTCGAATTTAATTCTAAGCACCTATCACATGCATTTAAAGCATTATCATATTTTTCCAAGCTGAAATAGACTTGAGCTAAATCATAACATGCTTCATCATAATCCTTTTTAAGCTCTAACGCTTTCTTAATATATTCCAAAGCTTTGTCATACTCACCTTTATTGTAAAGCGCAAAACCTAAATGCCTCCATGCAGTACCTAAATTATTATCTATTTTTAAAGCAACTCTAGCAGCTTCTATGGCGTTATCATAATCGCACGCTCTATTATATGCCGAAGCAAGATTATTCAACATTATAGAATCATCAGGATATAGTTGTAAATATGATTTGGATGTTTTAATCGCTTTTTCATAATCACCTAATTCATAATAAGTTTTTAAAATTAAATAGGAATAAGTTTTAAGGGAACTTAAATCCATAACGGGTATTCGAGAATCAATGCTAGTCCAAGATTTTTCAAACGCGGTTTTAGCTTCTTGGAATTCATGCAAATAGAAGTGTATTAATCCAAAGTCATTCCAATATTGCGGAATGTTAGGTTCAATTTGTAAAGTATTCATAATACATTCTTTCGCTTTTTCAAATTCTTTATTTAAAACATGAATAATACTTAATAATCTCCATTCAAGGGCTGTTTTTGGCTTAATTTCCATGATTTTTTTATATATTTCTAAAGCATCCTCTTTTTGCTCAGTTTCGTTATAAATAACATATAGGTCATGTAAAAGATGGAAGGATTGAGGAAATCTTTCTAAAGCACGGTAATAGTGTTTCATTGCTTTATCAATATTGTTGTCTAGTAATTCTTTTTCAGCTTTATATACTAATTTAGGCATTTTTCCACCCCAACCATTTAAATATAAAAGATGTAGAGAATAGATTGGAGCAAAATTGTCACTTTTTCTTTTTACAGCCATAAAACATTATAAGAAAAATTAAGTTATAAATAGAATTTTTAAATAATAGTAGCAATGTGTATAAACGATTTTTCCTTTACTTTTCATGAAATAACAAATAGAGTTGAAAGATTAGTTTGCCAGTTTCCTATATTTATAAAAAGATGATTCGGAATGAGATTAAAAAACTTACAAAACCAGTTATATTAAAAGTTTTTACTTCATCACATAATCTCCAAGAGTCTGTTTATATGATGGATACCTTGGATATTTATCAAAAAAGTTCTAATGGAATGTTAAAAATCGAAGAGTATAACCTAGAAATAAATTCTGCATTAGCTAAAAAATATGATATTCAACGAGTACCTGCGATTTTACTGGTGAATAATCAAGGAATAGAAATTATACATTACTTAGCGGTACCCATGGCAGCAGAAATCCAACCCTTTGTACAGGCATTAATGGTGTTTACTGGAACTCCTAATTATTATAAGGCTATTATAAAACAAAGCCTAAATAAGTTGGATCCTATAGTTATTAAGGTATTGATTACGGATTCTTGTGCTTATTGTCCTACCATTTTATCAATCTGCACTCAGTTCGCTTTAGCATCAGAAGGTAAAATAAGGACAGTTATAATAGATATTATGGCGCATCCTGATATTGGTGAACAATATAATGTATCAACGGTTCCATATTTAATCATTAATGAAGAAAAAAAGCTAAAAGGCAATATTACCGCAGAAGAGCTTTTAAAAGAACTCCTAAAGTGGTAATGTAAAATAAACTTTTCTTTTTTAAAAAAAACCTTAAAAATTTAGAATTTTTTTATTTTGAAAATTTGGTGAAAAGTCATTTTTTTTTAATTGAAATTTTCTAAGATAGAGGGTTGATTGTTTAATTTAACTTTTTTCATTTGAAAAGATTACTAGAATCAATCAATAATTCCGAATTCGTTATTTTTTCACCTAATAATTTTTTAATTTCGGATAAAAAATAATAGAAAAAATACGATTATGGAAATATTTATATAGATGCATGTTATAATAAGTAAATTATAAAGAAATTAGTTTATTATTTAAACAAATATTTTCAAAAAGGAGCGAAAATTTTAGAAAAACAACGAAATATAATAAAAAAAAATGGAAATATGCAAAAAAATGATCAAAATTGATGAAAAATGGCAAGTAGCAGTATAATGGTTATTGGTGGTGGAATTTCAGGGATAGAAGCAAGCCTTACATTGGCTGAACAAGGATATAAAGTGATTCTTGTAGAGAAGACATCTTCAGTTGGCGGTCGAATGGCACAACTAGATAAAACTTTTCCTACGTTGGATTGTTCGATATGTATACTAGCACCAAAAATGGTTGAAGTCTCTCGTCATCCAAACGTTGAACTTTTAGCATATTCCGAAGTGCAAGAAGTGAATGGAGAAGCCGGAAATTTCAATGTTAAAGTACTCAAAAAAGCAAGATATGTTGATTGGGATATATGTACAGGATGTGCAGCCTGTCAAGAGAAATGTCCTATGAAAAAAATACCTAGTGAATTTGAGGAGGGGATGGGCAATCGTACGGCGATTTATATTCCTTTTCCACAAGCAGTTCCAAGAAAAGCTGTGATAGATGCTGAAAGATGTCTATATATAACAAAGGGAGCTTGTCAATTATGTGAAAAAGAATGCGAAGCAGGAGCAATTAATTTCGACATGAAAGACGAAGTAGTTGAGTACAATGTTGCATCAATTATTGTAGCAACTGGTTATGATCAAATAGATCCTGGTATTTTAGATCGATATCACTTTGGTGAATATCCTAACGTTATTACTGCTATGCAGTATGAACGATTACTGAGTGCCTCAGGCCCCACTGGTGGGGAACTATTGCGTCCATCAGATAAAGAACATGCTCATAATATAGCATTTGTTGCATGTGTAGGATCTAGAAATGAAGATATTTGTGCTTATTGTTCTAAATTTTGCTGTATGTACATGGCAAAAGAGGGAGTAGTAACACGAGAACATGCCCCAGACACAGATGTTAACATTTATTTTAATGATATTAGAGTAATTGGTAAAAACCAAGAAGAATTCATAGAAAGAGCTAAGGATGAATATAATTTACATTATCACCATGGAATTCCTGGAGATGTTCGAGAAAATCCAGAGACCCATAATTTATATGTAAAAGCGGCTAATTTAGATACTGGTGAAGTGGAGACAAAAGAATTTGACCTTATCGTGCTTGCTAACGCTGTAACCCCTAGAAAAGATGCTGAAAAATTAGCAGAAATTCTGGGTATCGAAAGGAATGAGTTAGGATTTTTTAAAACGAAAGATTCTACGGAAGATTTAAAATCTACTAAGAATGGTGTGTATGTAACTGGTTCTTGTCAATCCCCTGACGATATAGCAAATTCAGTAGCAAAAGCTGGAGGCTCTGCTGCTTTAGCGGCTTCTCATGCAGATCCTCTAAGTGAAGAAGAAACCAAAGTAGAATTACCCCCATTAATACCTATAAATCCTGGAGATGAGCCCCGTGTTGGAGTATTTATTTGTAGATGTGGAATTAATATTGCAGGCTATATGGATGTACCTAATTTAGTTGAATATGTTAAAACGTTACCAAATGTAGTTTATTCCATGGAAAATAAGTATAGTTGCTCTCAGTTAACTCAAGATATCATAAAAGAAAAAATTGAAGAACTTAATTTAAATCGAGTGGTAGTTGCAGCATGTACTCCTAGGACTCATGAACCACTTTTCCAAAAAACAATACGAGAGGCGGGATTAAATGAGTATCTCTTTAATTTTGTAAGTATTCGCGAATTAGATTCTTGGGTCCATATGAAAGATAATGAAAGAGCAACTGATAAAGCAAAAGATTTAATAAGAATGGGAGTTGCTAGGGTAATTCGTCAGAGACCTGAATACAAGATTAAGGGAAGTGTAGTTCCAGAAGCCTTAGTAGTAGGTGGGGGAATTACAGGAATTAGTGCTGCAATGGAGATTGCAAATAAAGGATTTAAGGTTCATGTTATTGAAAAAGAAGATAAATTAGGAGGACAATTGAATCAAATATACAAAATTAACTTTGATCGAATTGATTCTAAAGAGTATCTTGAGGAACACTTGAAGGAATTTAACAAACATAAAAATATTACCACATATTTAAATTCTGAAGTTGCAGATGTAAAAGGCTCTATAGGCGATTTTAAAGTAAAGATAAAAACTAACACAGAAGCAAAAACTACTGACTTGAATGTAGGTGTGATTATAGCCGCGACTGGCGCCTATGAATATAAGCCTGAAGGCTGGTACCATTATGGTGAAGAAGGAATGAGCGATAAAATTATGACCCAATTAGAATTATCAGAGAAACTTAGAAATAATAAATTAAAAGATGGTGAGACTCTCGTTTTTATTCATTGTGTGGGTTCACGTCAGCCAGAAGGAGGAAATGGAGTAACATATTGTTCTCTTATATGTTGTTCTGAATCGATTAGACATGCATTATATGTGAAAGAGACATACCCGAATTCAAATATTTATGTACTATATAGGGACATACGGGTAGGGACTGATGAGGAATATTATTATTGGAAAGCGCGCGAAAGCGTCAATTATATACGATTCAATGAATACCCTACTGTAGATACTGCAAATGGAAAACTAAAGGTAAAAGTCCAGGATATTTTAACTCAAATTGATCTTACAATAGATGCAGATAAAGTTGTCCTTTCTACGCCATTAATTCCTCATGATACTCAAAAACTAGGTGAAATGATCAAATGTGCGAGAGATCAAAATGGATATTTCTTAGAGGCTCATATAAAGTTAAGGCCTGTTGACTTTGCCACAGATGGAATTTACTTAGCAGGCACATGTCACAGTCCTAAAGGGATATCCGATTCAATTTCTCAAGGCAGAGGGGCGGCAGCTCATGCCTTAATCCCTCTCATTTCTGGAGAGGTTGAAAATGAACCTTTAATTTCAGTAGTTAATCCTGCTTTATGTATAGCATGTCAAAAGTGTGAGGAAGTATGTAATTTTGGAGCTATTGGTGTAAATTTTGATAATGAGATTTTAGTATCAGAATCCAATCCATTACTATGCAAAGGATGTGGTGATTGTGCTGCAGCATGTCCTGCAAGTGCTATTACCATGAGTCATTTTGCAGATGAACAGATATATCCTATGATTAGGGAGGCTGTTCGAGGAGATTTTGTGGATGAGAGACCTCGTATTGTGGCATTTTTATGCAATTGGTGTAGTTATGCTGGAGCAGATACATGTGGTGTAAGTCGTTTCCAATATCCAACCAACATTAGACCTATAAGAGTAATGTGTACTGGAAGGATACCAAAACACTTCATTTTACAGGC
>JAEOSD010000186.1 GCA_016840545.1 Promethearchaeota archaeon | reverse complement strand
TGTTTGGAATTCTAAATCTAGGTCATCTAGTGTTTTTTCCCACATCCCTGATATTCAGTTTGTCAATATTTGAAAAGAAATCTTTGAAAATGACCTTTTTTCTCGATAATGAATATTATTAAATAAGCTTTGGTAAGTCAAGTTGGCAATTATTAATTAATTTTGAATATTAAAAGTGTAAGTAGTTCTAATATCAGCTAACCTTAGCAATTAAATAGGTTAAAAAGTTTCACTAATTAAAAAAAATTTTTTTTCAATAATAAAAGAACTTAAAATAAACCATCAAAAAAATTGATAAAAGTGCATATTATGCTTACACAATTCTTTAATCTAAAAAAATAATTTTATTTCTAATCTAATAAAGTGAGAATATCAAACAAAAAAAAGAATCTATATAATTAAAAAGATAAATATTCGTATTTTTTTTCCAATGATACAATTCGTGAAAAAAAATGGACAATAATGATGAAAAAATCAAAGAATTTGAAGCATTAGTAAATAAATTCTCAAGATTCGTAAAAGTAAATATTCAAAAATTCAATGTTCAAAAAAGTGGAATCGACCCCGATGATATTTCACAAGAGGTAAAAATAAAAATATGGAAAATCTTAGAAAATGAGAAAAAGATAAAAAACTATGCGTCTTACATAAGAAAAGTCGTAGATTCCTCTGTAATTGATAAGCTTAGAAGATTAAAAAGAGAAAAAGTAATATTTCTATATGAAAAATACAAATGGATTTCTGAATATAAATCTAGCTACTTTCCCAAAATATCAGTTGATAGCAAAAAAAGAGATATCATAGGTGAAGCAGTTGAGTCGCTTATTGAATCGCGCCGGAAAGTAGTGAAATTGTTTTTATTAAATATGACTATTGAGGAAATCTCAACTTTTTTGAAGTGGAGCAAAGATAAAACTCGAAATTTACTCTACCGAGGACTATCTGATTTAAAAAAGTCATTAAAAGAAAAAGGTGTCAAATTTGAAAATAAATCTTAAAGAATTACGGAATATATATAGTGCTTATATCTCAAAAAAAATCCCTATATCTCGCAAAAATTGCCCACCATTAAGAAAGATAATTTTTTTCTTCAATAAAAGGACTTCTGAAAAACAAAAAACAAAACTTCTTGCCCACATCACGAATTGTTACTTTTGCGCTAGAGAATTTCAGCTCATTTTGAATATTTTAAGAAATGAAAAAAAATTGAAAAGTGAATTGGAAACTTTGCTTTTCCCA
The DNA here is from genome assembly GCA_016840545.1 of Promethearchaeota archaeon. Taxonomy (GTDB): domain Archaea; phylum Asgardarchaeota; class Lokiarchaeia; order Sigyniarchaeales; family SOKP01; genus SOKP01. The sequence goes on along the minus strand of JAEOSD010000186.1, from coordinate 3,591 downwards.
AAAATTTCAAATTTGTCAATAATCAAACCAATTAAAGAGAAAAGTTTTAGAATACAGGAAAAAGAAAAACCGCTAATTCTAATTTTCAATTGGAAATATTTATGTCTTTTTATTGGAACAGTAACTATCGTATTAAGTGTGGTATTCTTTAAAAATCAAATAAATAAAGAAATTAGAGGAATAGATTCTCAACAAATCCATCTTCTCGAACCATTAAATGGGGAACATTCTAAGTCTCAATTAATGTTCAAGTGGAATGAATTTAAAGGCTCAAATTATTATTTACTTGAAATATTTGACGATAGTCTTTTCCCTGTCTGGAAAAGTAATAAAATAATCTCAAGCTTTTCTTTTCTGCCAGATAAAATAGTTCAAAATCTAAGATGTAATAAGACATACTTTTGGATGGTAACAGCTTTTTTGCCTAATGGGAATAAAGTTGAATCTAATTTACAAAAATTTATTTTATTAGAGTAGTATAATCAATTCAAAATAATAGAAGAATCGAAGTCGCCATTCAGTATAAAGGCTGCCCAGTAAAACGGATGACGATATTTGGATTTTAACATTCTTAATTTGGCGAGCTGCAAAGCTTCTGCCTTATTATGCCTTTTAGAAAGATAATAATAAAAGTAATTCATAAAATATGACGTCGATTCATCGTTTATATTCCAAAGTGATAATAATACTGATCTAGCTCCTAAAAAGAAAAAAATGCGCGGAAAACCCAAAATCCCTTCTCCTTTTTCTAATTTTCCTCTTCCAGTTTGACACGCAGAAAGCACAACAAGTTCAGCCTTTAAATTCAAATTATATATCTCACGAACCTGAAGGAATCCATCTTCTTTTGAGTCTTTATCTGAAGATAAAATAAGGGCAGATCTAAATGGAAATTTTTCATCCAATAAAGCATGGCAAGCGAAATGTATTATTTTATAATTACTCCGAATAATTTCATTTAAAACATCTTCCTTTGCATTATTTTTAAGAAAAAGATCTCTTTGTTTATGGGGAAAATATTTTGAAATTTTAAATATCTCTTTTCCACTGTAAGGAAGCGGAGAGAATACAAATCCACTACTTAAGTATAATTCTTTAAATGTTTCAAAGTATCCATTATGATTTAGCTTTTCTTTTGAATCTAGAAAATTACTGGAAGGATTTCCGAAAGCCAATAGGCCTCTAGAAAATTCAAGATTAGATTGCTTATTTAATATAAGTGATAAAATAGAAGACGAGGGAGCATAAGATATCTTAAATCTTTCTATTAAATAATAAGATCCTTTTGACTGGTCCTGATTATTTGCTATGAGTGTTTCGAAAGGAAGATAATAAAGTATCCCATCAGGAATAATTATGAGATTTTCAATTGGCCTTTTTAGGTAATCTTCTACAGGAATTAACAGTTCTTTATATATACGCTTAGCAGCAAGATCACCCGCGAATTTATCTTTTGTCGGATTGGAAAGAATTTTTATATAAGCTTTTATTGATTTTTCTAATTTGGCTCTCGCAGGCAGAGAAAACACACAAAATTCCCCTTTTGTTATTAAAAACATTATTGAATGACTTTCGCCAAGATAATATTCTAATAGTACTTCTTTTCTGGTTAATAAATCCTGAATATCCTCAACCCTACATGGCTCAACTGACACAATATTATTAATCTCCGATAATTCTTTTTTTATTTTAAAAAACAACGAATTGTACTTGTCTTCTTCTCTTTCGAGTTCAATTAACAGCTCTTTTTTCCTAGATTCAGAAAGATCCAGCTCAGAAATTTTAATAATTAAAGAAGACATCCTTTTAGAAATATCATTTTCACTTTTCCTCAGACCCGGATTTAATTTTGTTCCTAAATCAATCTTTGACTGTGCTAAGTTTTCTAAAAAGGCTCTAGCCTTTGCTTTTTCAACAATATAAAATATTTCTTTTTCGAATTCTTTTGTAGAATTATCCAAATTTATTCGATACAATAAATTAATTAAAAATTCGTAGACCTTTAATTTATCTCTTGAAAAACCAATTTTATAGGAATCCAATAAAATGCGACTTCTTATTAAATCAATTTCATCAATAGCTTTCTTATAAAACCTAATTGCTTGGTCCCAAAAATTCTTCCTTTCATAACACTGCCCAAGACCAAAATAAGCTTCCCAAAGAATTTGCGCATTCATTATTTCCTTAGCTATTTTAATAGCATACTGGAACATTTGAATAGCCCCATCATAATCATCCTGATTTAGACTTATAAATCCTAAATTAACTGAACACATTCCATTAAATTCTAAATTTTTCATCTCTAAAGATTTATTATATCCAGATAATAAGTACTGCTTTGCTTTATCCAGATATCCTAAATCAATAAGAACAACACCAATATTATTTAAAACTTGGACTTCAATCATTTCAAAAACGTTTTTTCTTTCTTTCCTATCTGAAAATTTTTTTTGGAAGTTGAGGCATTCGCTAAAATAAAACAAAGATTTATAAAAATCTTTGGGATGATTAGAGATAATTCCTTTTTTCCTACAAACTGTTCCAATATTGTTTAAATCCATTAAAATATTAATGCCGTCTCCTAAATTATGATCTATTTCTAATGCTCTTCTAAAATAATCAAGGGCCTTATCATGATCTCCTAAATCTTGGTAAATAATGCCAATATTGTTTAAACAAATTGACTCATCTTGTTTATTATTTAAATCTCTTTTTATTCTTAAAGCTTGGTAATAACAATTGAGTGCTTCATAGTAATCACCAACTTTTTTATGAAAATTACCAATATTAATAATGCATTTTCCTTTTTCTTCCATATGATTAATATCTAAAGCAATCCTTAAAGCTTCCTGATTTAATGTAAAAAATTCATTTAAATTATTCAAATCCTCAAAGCTGAAGCTTAACTGGCGAAGACATTTGAGCTCATGTTCCCTACTATTAGATTCTCTAGCTATTTCAATTGCTTTTTTAAAGTTTATTATTGATTGTTGATACTCGCCTTGGAATCGTAAATCTTTTCCCTTTTTATAAAGGCTACAAAGCTCAATCGCATCTTTACATTTTTTATATATTTCAGTTAGGTTCTCCTTTTCTGCAAGGATAACTGCCTTTTTGTAAAAGCGTAAAGAATCTTCAATTCTTCCTACATTCCAATACAAAACACCTAAATTCATTAGACAGTATAACTGTCCGTCTATCATGTTATCTTCATCGGCAATGTTTAAAGCTCTCTTAAATTCGTTGATAGCCTCATAAAAATCTCCTTTTTCTTTCATTATTTTTCCTGATTTAATTATTGAATTATAAGGTGGTTGAAAATTAGATTCTATGATGTGTTGGACACTATTAAGATTTGATAGATTAAAATGAAAGCATACCAAAAAAAAAATATTCATTAACATATGATTTGTTTTTATAATTTTCAATTATAATCCAAAAAAAATACTATTGTATTCATATTGCTTCAGTCAAATAAATACTTATATTGATTTTTATCCTTATATTAACTACCATCATAATCTCAAAACTCTCTAGGGGAAAGACGAATGAAGAAAGCGATTTTTCTCATATTGGTATTATTCATCGCAG
>JAEOSD010000185.1 GCA_016840545.1 Promethearchaeota archaeon | reverse complement strand
TTTTGATTAACAATATCAATTTTTTCTTTAAACTTCTGAGACATTTTACTATATTAAAAACTAATTATTTAATTAATTCACTGAAAGAATGATATTAATTAAATTTATTCCAAATAATTAGAAAGAAATTTCTTAAGAGATTTTTTTACATCTTGGGTAATATGATGCTCAATCTCATGTGATACATTCTCAATTAATTGATTATCTTCAATTTTTAATACGTTCTTGAAAAATGCTCTTAATAATTCATGGATTTCATCTAATTGAATCGCAATGTTTTTTCCTTCTTCAGTGAGTCGTATAGCTTTTCTAGGTTCCCATTTAATGTAACCTTTGCTTTTTAACTTATCAAGCATACCTGAGACTGAGGCAGGTTCAACATCGAGCGCCTCAGCTATTTCTTTATTTGAGACCCAACCTCCTCTTTTTTTCTTAGAAATTTCATAAATAACATCTATATATCTTTGATAACTTTCTCTAACATCCAAAATATCTAAAAGATCTTTATCACTACTATTTGTCATCTTATTAGATGAATTTTAAATTTTTGTAATGTATAATATCAATAATTATTCATTACTCTTTTTAATTTTGTTATAAAAAGAAAAAAAAACTCATTAATTAAATGATATTGATGAAAAAAAAATTCGTTGGTACTCTATTTCTTGTAGTTGGAAATTCTGGTTCTGGAAAAGATTCAATAATACAAGGAGCTGTCAAAAAGTATCCTAATGATCTAAAAAAATTATATGTTCCAAAAAGGTATATCACACGACTTCCATCCAAAACGGAAGAAAACATCTCAATTTCGCCCGGAGAATTCAAAATGATGTTTAAAGAAGGAAAATTTGCCCTTAAATGGCATATTTATGGATTAGACTATGGAATACCTATTGTAATTGATGAGAAGCTTAAAAAAGGTCATCCTGTAGTTGTAAATGTAAGTAGAACTATAATTCCAGAAGCAAGAGAAAGGTATGAAAATATTAAAGTCATATTTATCGAAGTTCCATTTGATATTACCTTAAAACGCCTTAAAGAACGAACTAGAGAAATAGGAAAAAGGTTAAAAGAAAGAATAGAAAGAGCAAGAAATAATCAACAATTTTCAGAAGCAGACTTTATCGTTAATAATTCTGGTCTTCTTGATAATGCAATTGATCAATTTTTAGATTATGTGTTAAAAGTTGTTAAAGAAGTTAAAAGTGGAATGGAATAAAAAAAATAAAATAAAATTTTTTTATTAACAAGAATTATATTTTTTTGTATTTAGATATTAGATTCTAAATGATGGCTCGGTTCGTATAGTGGTTAGTATTGGGGACGAATCTTGAAAAATATTCAAGAATCCCCACTGTGAATCCTTAGTGATTGAGGGAATTTCTCTCCTTTCGGGGAAACGGGGGTTCGATTCCCCCACCGAGCCCTTCTTAATTTATAATTTCTATTTTTTGTTTTAAATTTAAGTATAATTACATAAAATGGAAGATTAAAATCTGTAGAATTATTTTCTTATATAACTAATACTAATTAATATTTGTAATTATGGGGATATTAGATCAAGAAAAACTTAGAGACATTCCAGGATGGGAAAAAAATGCGCCCATTCATATTTGTATGGATGCTGATTATCGAGGATTGACATTTTGTTGCAAACCAGGGCATTCACTAACATTTGGCTTTAAGTGTAAAAGAGATCAAATTCTTGATGAGATCGGAATGACCCCGCAGGAATTTATTAAGATTAAAGAGGATTTTTCAAAAGAAAATCAATGGAATTCAGATTTAGTATGTTTTGGATCACTTTCTTATTGTTGTATGCGGAGAGGAGGCTGCCCAAGCAGAGATCCTGCTTTAGAGTTAAGATATCCTAATAAATCAAAGGAAGAGAGGATGAGAAAATACTTTCAAAAGAAGAAAGAGTTAGCAAAGAGAATTTTAGAAGCTGTAAATGATTCAAAAGGAAGAGAGAAAGTTAAGCCATATTTAAAATTTTTATAAACTTCATTTTTATTATGGTAAAATGATTATTTCAATAACTCATGAGCATGATTTAGATGGATTAGGATCTCAAGCAATTATAAAAAGATATTTTGATTTCTTTTATACTGGAGAAAAGCAAGAATTTAAGCAATTCTTCGCTCATTATTTGGATTTTGTTGAAAAAATTAAAAAAATCTTAACTTCAGATTATCTCCCTTCTCAATTAATTATTACAGATATTGGTTTTAATGAGGATTTTAAAGAATTATTCCCAAAATTGGAAGAAGCAAAAAAAAAAGACTGCAGGATACTATGGTTTGACCATCACTTAGTTAGTAATGCGATTAAAGAAAAAATTAAACATTTCACATTTCTTTATATGAATGATCCCTTGAGTTGTGCTGCCGAAATAGTTAAAGATTATTATTTGCCAAATGACTTAATTGCTATAAAAATAGCAGAATTAGCGAGGGATTCAGATTTTAAAACTAATAAATTTCAATTCGCTGATGATTTGCAATTAATTATTGGATATAATCGTGGTGACAGTAAATTTCAAGAAAAATTTAAATTGGTTTCCTTATTATCTAGGGGAGATTTTCAAGAACCCTGGTTTAATACTCAATTAAAGGAGTTAAAAAGTTGGTTTAATGAAGAATCATTATTTGCCATAAATCAAGCTAAAGTTGTTAATATAAAGGATTTTGGGGATTTGGCTATTTCATTTGCAAGAATTAGTGGAGGAAAAATTACTGATTTACTTAAAAAAGAATTTCCAAAAATGAGAGCATATATAGGAATCGATACGAGATTTGATGAAATCATTATAAATAGCGAATACATTAATTGTAGAGACTTTGCCATTGAGTTTAATGGTGGAGGCCATAAATCAAGGGCAGGATTTAAGTATAAACAAATTTTTTCAGAAAAAGGAGTAATAAATCAACAATTTATTCAAGATATTAAAATGAAATTTACTAAATTTAAAACTAAATACTGATCAATAAATTAAGATATTACGAAGGGATATATTGAAAAAGTATTTAGATATTTCAATTTAATCGTGAAAGATACGTTTCACGAAATTCTCTGAAAAGAACCTAATTAAATCGACATATTTTTTTTATTTGAGAGCCTTTATGAAATTTATAACTTACTTTTTTGTCGAATGACAAAACGCAAATTTTTTAAATAACAAAAGTTAAAATACAATTTAATATGCAGTGGGAAAAAGTTATTTCACACGGATACAGAGAAGATTTGTATATTTATAAAGTCTTGACGCCTCATAATGAGACTGCAGATGACGACAAAAAAATTTTAAAAAATATTCTTTTAGTAGAAATTGGTAGAGCGGAATAAGATTACAGTTTAATCTCCAATTTCTATATTAGTCGTTTTTTCATCAATTCTTTTTAATTTAATTTCAAGGATCCCATTAACATATCGTGCTTTAGCGTAATCAGAATTGATTGCGGAAGGCAATTTTACTTCCTTAAAATATTTTCTTTTTGATTCTGGCTTAGTTGATATTGTTAAAGAATCTGTTTTTGCTTCTAATACTATATCATCTCTAGTAACACCAGGCATTTCTGCTATTATAATAAGGTGATTTTCATCTTGATTAACTTCTACCATTGGTTCTCTTTTTTTTTTCACCTTTGTTTTGCCCGTGTAAGATTCGGGCTTTATATTACCAAAGGAATCAACAATTGGTTTTCCATCTGGTCCAGATGTTATATTAAAGCCATACATTATTGGTTCTTTAAAAAATTTCGATCGGTTCTTCCAAATCTCTCTTGTAAATTCTTCTGGAGAGAGTTTTTCTAGATCTTTGGGTAAACTTTTGGATATTTGTTTAAAAATTTCTTTAAAGAGATGTTGAAATTGTTCTGAATTAAAAACTTTACTAATATCTAAATCTTTAAAAATTTTTTTTGGGTCACCAAACAATTTGAATAGATCGATTGGATCCTCATAATCATCTTCCTCATCCTCGTCTTCATTTCTATCTTTTGGTGGCATGAACTCACAACTCACTTACATATGTATAGATATTATGTTCAATTAAATTTTTAAATTTGAATTTAAATATAAATACATAAAGTTAAAAAGTTAATAGGTTATATTCTAGAAAAAATTGTTTAGATTAATAAAGTTATTCCAAATAAAAATTTTGTAATTTTATATTAAAAATATTTGAGAGTGGATTGTTATTTATTCTGATTTAGATGAGGATGAGAAGGAACTTTATCTTGATGTTTTGAGAGAGGCGCCGTTATTACCTTTTTCTAATTTCGTATCGCGTGGGGATATTCCCGACCGGATCGATATTGCAAGACCAAGAAGTTATATTGATCGTGAAGTTTATCGGCTTGTTCGTCAAACTTATAGAGATAAATCATCACGATTAATACCTATTTTAGGATCAGCTGGTACGGGTAAAACACACGCGTATCATTCCTTTAAAGATAAAGAACGAGAAAATAGAAAAAAATTAGAACTAGTTACTGAAGAAGAAGAAATCGAAGTTAGTCAATTAGAGCCCGTAGATTGGAGTATCGTCTATGTTCCTAGCCCTCCAGCAAGTATTAGAGTTTTGCTACATGTATATACCTGCATGATTGAAGAATTAGGTGCTGAAATTCTTGATGTTGTCTCAGAAAGATTAGTAAAGGACAAATGGGGTGGTAAGAAAGGAGGAATCTTTCAAAAACCTAAAATTGATGAGGTTATTCAGAAAGGAATAAGAGAATTTCCTGGTGTTTTTGCAGATTGTGTAAAAGCATTAGTATTATACCAACTAGATAAAAACAAAAAGGCTTTAGCAGAAAGATGGCTGCTTGGTGAAGATCTAGAAGATGAAGAATTAAATGAATTAGGAATCAACAGTGTCGTTG
>JAEOSD010000004.1 GCA_016840545.1 Promethearchaeota archaeon | reverse complement strand
TAACTCCAACTTTGACTGATTTACTAAGAGTTCCTGGATGGCAGATTGCAATCATTGATTTAATATCTTTAATATGGGTTACATGTTTCTTTTTATTTGGGGAAAAAGCAGGATTATTATGTTGTGTAATTGGTGCATTAGGATTAATGCCATTTGATACTACAGCACCTATAGGGCCTTTAATGAAACTAGCAGCTACTGTTTCTTTAATAATTGTCCCAATTTTGTTTTTAAAATTGTATAGAAAGGAAGAAGGAATAAGAAAAAGTCAAAAATTGAAAAATCCCCGAAATATTATTATTTATGGATTATTAGGTACAGCACTTCGAATTATTATTATGCTCTTATTAAACATTTTAATAGGTTTGACAATTTATTCAATGTTTCTTGATACTATCACACTTGAGTTTATGGGCTTACCAGGAATTACTGGTATAACGGCAATTATTATTGGAGCTCCGATAATTAATGCTTGGCAAAGTGGCTTAGATTTAATTATTCCTTATATAATTGTATTTGGGACTAAACTTGATCAAAAGTACGAAATTTGGTAATTTATTCCTTAAATTCTCTATTTTTTTCTTTTATCATATTATTAAATCAATTTTTTATTTCGATTATATTTAAAAAATATTAGAACTCATGATTTTGGGGTAGGTGAGAAATCATTTTTAAAAAAAGAGAACCCAAATTTAAAGGAAGATAGAAAATTTATTAATAATATCTTTAAACCTAAGAATGATTAATAATGGTTGTATCAAAAGAAATTCAAGATTTTTTATTAAATGATGCATTAGAAAGATTTTTAAGATATGTTAAGGTTTGGACAACCTCAGATGAGAGCTCTACTTCTTTGCCATCGACTGATAATCAATTTGAGTTAGGAAAGATATTAGTAGAAGAATTAAACCAACTTGGGTTAGAGGATGTTATTCAAGATGATTTAGGATTTGTTTATGCTTATCTTCCACCAAATCAAGGTTTTGAACACGTTAATCCTATAGGTTTTTTAGCACACCTAGATACATCCTCTGCAGTCAGTGGTAAAGATGTAAAACCTGTTATACATAGAAATTATAATGGAAGTGAAATTAAGTTTGCTACTGATAAGGAGTTACTCTTAACTACTAATGATTCACCTCAATTAAGCGAATATATTGGTCTAGATATAATTACAACACAAGGAGATACTCTGTTGGGAGCTGATGATAAAGCTGGAATTGCTGAAATTATAGCCGCTTGTTGTGCTTGGAAAAAATTTCCAGAATTAAAGCATGGCCCAATAATTATATGTTTTACTCCTGACGAAGAAATTGGTAAAGGTATTGAAAATATCGATGAGAAAAAATTACCTAAAACTTGTTATACAATAGACGGAGCAGAAATGGGAGAATTGGAATTTGAATGTTTTGATGCATGGCTTGCCACTATTAAATTTAAAGGTTTAAGTGTTCATCCGGGATATGCTAAAAATTTGATGATTAATACAATCCAAATTGCTAGTAGATTTTTTAGTGAACTTCCTGAATCTGAATCACCTGAGCATACAGAAAATAGAGAAGGTTATTTTTATTTATCAAATTTGCAAGGAAAAACCGAGGAATCAAATGCCAGGTTATTAATTAGAGATTTTGACCCAAAAAATAACCAGAGACGAGCTGATTATCTAAAAAATTTAAAAAAAATTTATGAAATACGTTATCCTGGTTTAGTTGTTGAATTAGACTTTCTTCATCAATATGAAAATATGTTAAAGTTTATAGAAAAGAAGCCAATTATTGTTGATTTAGCTAAAAAAGCAATTGAAAAAGCAGGGTTAAAAGTAAAATCACAACCAATTAGAGGAGGAACAGATGGAGCTCAATTGAGTGCAAAAGGAATTATTACACCAAATATTTTTACAGGAGGATTATTAGCTCACTCTAGAAAAGAATATATACCCACTTTAGCTTTACAAAAAGCGGCTGAGGTTATACTTTATTTAGCTGAATTATGGACTGAAGTTTAATGAAAATAAAAAAGTTAATTTTATTATTTTTCTTTCTTAATAATTTTAGAGAAATCTGTAAGGGCAAATATTATAATACAGATAAGTAATAGAATTGAGAGATATATAAACGCCCATGTAAAAGAAAAAATATCATATATTAAACCAAAGATTAAAGATTCTGCTAAAGATATAAGACCTACTGAGAGATAATAATATCCATAAGCACGACCCCTTTTTTTCTTCCCTGATAAATCTGCAATATAAGCTCTTGAAATGGGATCTACAGAAGCTAAATAATAACCATATACAATAAAAATAATAAATATCAATATTATTGAAAAGAAAGAAATATCAATAGGAAAAGCCAAAAGAATACAGGAGATTAATAATACCGACAAACCAATTATAATAATTGGTTTACGACCAATTTTATCAGAAAAAGTTCCGGTTATTGGAGAAAAGAAAGCATAAACAACATTGCTAATTAAGTATAAGATAGGAATAAAAAAAACTCCTGGGATGTAATTTAAAGCTCTGGTTTGGAGGAATGCGATATCTAAACTAGCAAATTCAATAACTCCCAAAATAATAATTAATTTGATAAAATTTTTATCAATTTTTTCATCTTTAGGTTTTTCTTCCTTAAAACCTAAAATTTTATCAATTTCATTAGGATCAACATCTTTCACGGTTAATATCAAAATAATTGCTAAAATTCCAGGTAAGATTGAAAAGAATATAATATCGGAGTATGACCATGTCAAAAATAAAAAAAGAAAAGCCAAAAGTGAGCCAACTACAGCACCTAATGTGTCCATGGCCCTATGGAGTCCAAAAGTTTTACCTTTATCTACAGCATAATAAGATATAAGTGTGTCTCTTGAAGAAGTTCTAATACCTTTCCCAAAGCGATCTGCTGCTTTTAGCCCTAAAACAAATTCCCATGATGGACTCAGTCCTATAAAAGGTTTAGATAAATTTGATAAGGTATAACCAGCAATAACAAATGGTTTCCTTTTATTTACCTTATCACTCAACCAACCTGTAACTCCTTTTAAAATATTAGAAATAGCAGTGGTAATGCCAGAAATTAAACCAATAATTACAGCTGTTCCACCAAGTTCCAACAAGATAAATAGAGGTAGAATGCTTTGGATCATTTCACTTGAAACATCTGTGAAAAAAGAAACCAATCCCATTATAAAAACTTGAACTGAGACTCCTAGAATTAGCTTTTGTGAACGATGAGAATTATTTCCTTGTGCCATTTTTAGTAACTTTTTTTATTAGAATGAATATATTAAAAATAAGTGATAAAAAAAAATTATGATTCCAATGTCTGAAAAAAATACTTTAAAGATAATTGATGGAACGCTTAAAAGTGTAGAAGCTAATTTTAAAAAATTTATTGATGTTTTGGAAACCGCTAAGAATGAATTAATTATTTTAGAACAAGATAAAACTCAATTAAGTCAGGATAAAAATCTTTTAGAGCGTGAAAAACGCCAACTTGAAGAAGCAACAAGATTGCTAGAAACTGAAAAACAAGCACTTGAGCGAGAAAAGGCAGAATTAGAACTAGCAAAGCAAAAGTTAGAAGCGGAAAAGGCAGAAAAAGAACAAAAAATAGGGGAATTAACTGGAGAACAGTTACGATTGTTAGATGAATATAAGAATTTAAAAATTGAGTTAAAAAAATTTATGAAAATTGCTCAAGATCAAGAAGAATCTGAATATAATTTTGAAAGAATTAAAGCTTTATTATCCATTACTATGTTACTAATACAGGAAATATGGCAGGGCCAGCCTCATTATAGAATTCTATTAACACTCCATGGCGATAAAGAAGAAATGACACGTGAAGAAATAAAAAATACTACTGGGATTTCTGGGGCAATGGTTCTGAGGGCTGTTCATGAATTAGCAAATATTGATGTATTACAGTACGATGAGGAAAAATCTCTTGTTAAATTGAAAAGAAGACTATTTGCAAAAAAAGCTCTAGAAAAAAAATCAGAACAATAAAAAATTTATTTCTTTTATTTAAGAATTTATTATTTTACTATTACCATCTCGTGTAAGGTATTTCCCTGTTCTTTGTAATGCATACCATTATGAGTCATCTTGATCTCAAAGTTTGAATTGAATCTGAAATATCCTGGGTTTAGTTTTAATATATTTTTTGCTAAAAACCGTAATATAGGGTTAAATTCAGAAAGTAAATGATCAGCATCAATAATTTTATTAACATTGAGATTAACCTCATTTTGTTCAGAAAGTTTGAATTTTAAATTTTGTGGATATTTATTTCTTGCTTTTTCATTATATTGAAAATTTTCTTCTATCAATTCATATTCACCTGTGCTTAGAATGATATCCTCATTTTTTGCGAGCATAAAAACCTTAACAGTATAATCATCCATTTTCTTATTACATTTAATATGTGCATATATGATAGTAAAATTTTCTGAATAAATTCGGCCCCAATGCCAATAATCAACAACTTTAATAAGATTAAAATTAATCCAGTTGTGGTCGTGGTACCCAATCCCTTTCGCTGATATTGTCTTATTATGTATTTTAATTATTCCTTCAACTCTTGCTCTTGGTAAAGGCACAACCCATCCAAATTCACCTAATTTACCAAATCGAGTATATCCATTACCAGGCATCCATCCAGGGACTTGAGCAATGTATTTTAAATGCAAACCAAATTCGCCTTCATCTAAAAATATTTCATAAGCAGGGAATTTCTCATTTGAATAATCAACTTTTATATAGTTATTTCCAATTTTCACATCTGCAATCTCACGAGACACTTTCAGATCAGAACGATTATAATCGTATACATTTTGTATTTTTTCCCCATTAGGTTTATAGATTGTAATTTCTACCCCAGTTTTCCCTGTACGTTCATGTTTTGCTCGAAAGAACCCAACCACAATATATCCTCCTTCAAGCCGAGCATCAAAATACCACCATTCTGTATTTCCTCTTTTTTTCATATCAATATGCAAAGCATCAAATTCGGGTTTAAAAACCTTTATATTCTCGTCTTTTCTTCCTGGTCCAGACCATGCTTCAAGTACTTTAGGCTTATTATTTTTCTTTTTCCCCAATTTTTATTCACCTTTAATTATTATTTAATTAAAAAAATCTTATCTTTTTATAATTTCAAAAATTTTTAATAGAGAGAGTAATTTCAAAATCCCCTTCATTTTCACTTTTCCTAATAACCAGTTACTTACTATTTTTAATAAGGAAATTCTATCCATTGCTAACGCGAGAAATATTTGTGAGTCCATAGAGATAAAACCATCCCATCCAATAATTTTCTTCTTCAAATTAGATTTGGGTTTATTTGGAATACTTTCAACCTTTAGACGCCCCTCATTGATAGTTACTAGTGCGGCATGATTTAAATTAGAAGCATTGATTAGATATTTTTTCTTAAAATTTTTGAACTTTTTTTGGAATTCTTGATTCTCATTTAGAGGTTCCATTATATTCTTTATAAGTCCTGCAAATCCTCTTGCTTTTGGATTAATTAATTCATTTTTATTCATTTATTTCACTTACTTTATACTTTTAATTGTTATTTAGCAGAAATATAAAATCCTGAATCAGCAATTCCATTCGGATCAAACGCTTCCTTTATTTTTCTTAACCATTTATGATAATTCATCATATGTGGACCAAACTTATCATGCATCCTATCACCTTCTACGAAAAATGGAGCTCCAAGATGTTTTATTAAATCAAATTGATAGTTTTCATTCATATTTTCAGCCATTCCATTAACACTCTTCTCATTGGTTTGATCAAACAATGTAGGAGATTCAACATGGAAATAATGTCCTGATTCGTAGGAAGTCATCCATACACCCTCTCCAAAATCATTTGCAATTACTCCTTTCTTTATATATTTCTTTTTTAAAGGAATGCTCATTTTAGTAGTATTTAAACACACCGTTGCTGTGTCGCATTGACCCTTCGAGGATTGAAAGCCTCCTGTTGCGATAAATCCGTGAAGACCCAAATTTGAACGTAATGCTTCTGCATAAAATAAGGAATTGGGAGTATATTTAGTTCCAATTATATTTTCTAATTTAAATTCTGCCATTATCTTATTCATTACTTTTTGCTTATATTCAAATTCACGTCTAGTTCTTGCTGCTATAACTATTACCAAGGGTGCGTGGGTACTAGCGATTGGGATTTTATCCATTAATGATTCAATACTGTTAGAAAATATTGCTCCTAAACCATAACCTGATAAATGACTACAAATGAATGAAATTTCCTCCCTTTCAACCGCTAAAAAGACTTTTTTAAGATAATTATAGTTTTTACAATCCATAACATATAATTTCATAAAATCAGGAATATCAAATTCATAATTTGGAGAAATTCCTTTTAATTTAAATTTGGTACTGCATGGATACGGAAAGAGTTTAAAAGCAACCTTTGTAAACACACCTATACCTGATTTTGCTCCCGCCCAACCACGCATAATTCCTCGCAAACTTGGTCCCGGGCCGTCTCCACTAAACCAATCGGGATTGTTTTTTAGGCCAGTAGACCCTAACCTTAAGATTTCTCCATCAGGTAATACCCATTCAACACCTAAAACATTTCGAGCACTATGTCCTGTGTGAGGAGAGGTAAATCCTGGTCCATTCATGCTAGTAGCGCTAGCTAAGGGTGAAACTTGAGGTCCTGCTCCCGGCATATGAACTGTTAAATCATATTTCATGGTTTCTGCTTGTAATTGTGCACCACTTACATACGGCTCAACAACAGCGTAAAGATTTTTATCATCAATTTTTACAATCTTATTCATCCTTCGCAAATCAAGAATAATGCAATTTTCTGATGATGGTTGATTCCATGGACCGAGTCCAGTAGATTGAGCTTTAAATTGAATATCATATTTATTACAGAGTTTAACAATTTGTTGAACTTCTTCTACATTAGAAGGTAATATTATGGCTTTTGGAATAGGAGAAAAAGGAATAGGCTCTTTTTCTTCCATACAATTTACTAATTCCATACACCAATTATATGCATATGCATTTGTCATTACTTCACCGTCATCTATGTTTTCTGGACCAACTGTCTTTTGAAATTCTTCTAATATTTGTTTTTTTAACATGATTATGCTACCTCTGCTAATGCTTGTTTCAATTTTTCAGGTTCTAAACCCAAGCTCATTAATAATAATTCACTAATATCATAATATTTTAATTTTGAACCGCTCTCACTTATTCCATCTTGTAAATTTGTAGAGCAAAATGGACAAGCTGATACTATAACATCAGCTCCAGTATCTTCCGCCTCTTCTATTCTTATTTTTGCGGTATTAAGTGCCATTTCAGGAAATGCGGATTTTACGCCTGCTCCAGCTCCACAACAGTAAGCATATTCTCTAATTCTTTCCATTTCTATAAATTTTAATCCAGGAATTTTTTTTAGGATGTTTCTAGGAGGATCGTAGATACCAGCTTTACCAGTACGTTTGGGTTTAGGAGGTATATTAATAGATATTAAAGGTATTAATTTAACCTCTTCTCCATCCCATTGTTCATATCTCTCTGCATTCCTTCCTAAATGGCAGGGATCATGATAAGTTGCTGTTATTGGTATTTCTTTAGTTAACTTTAATTCACCAGCTTCAAGTAACTCATTAAAGAATTCTACAGTATGACACACTTTAAAATTATAATCTCGATATAAGGGATAATCTACCTTAAAAGTATCGTAACATCCTGCACAGCTGAATACAACTGTTTCTATTCCTTTTGATTCAATGATATCGACATTCTTATTTAAAAACTCTTGAAAAGTATGGATTTCACCGGTTCTTAATATTGGACTGCCGCAGCAATATTCTTCGTCTTGTAAAATACGAAATGCTACTCCTGCTGCGTTCATTATTCTAGCTGCAGCTATTGCCATTTCTTTTCTCCTATATGATGATGTACATCCAATGTAATAGAGCAATTTGGCATTAGGATCAATTTTAATATCATTAGGGAGCCAATCCATTCTATTTTCGTGCGGTTCGCTATATGGATTGTTAACATTTTTCACTGCCTCAGTATAGGCTTTCTGTTTTGGCATTGGACCACAACCTGCTTCAACTAATTTCTCCCTTAGTCTCATTATTATTTCAAGTGGTTCTAATGTATTAAGAAATTTACATGCAATAGCACAATTACCACATTCAGTACATTTATAGACGATATCACGTAATTCCTCAGAGGGTTTAATTCTGCCCATTTCTAATGCTAGAGCTAAAATAATCTTTCCACCTCCACTATAAGGATGAAAATTATAAAGATCAATAGCAGGGCAAGCTGTTGCATACTTTTGGCTCTTAATTTGGACTTGAGGAATCCATTTACAAATAGAACAGCGCAAACAACGTTTTATCATTTTTTGATATTCTTCTTCATCCATCTTTATCCTATTGCTTTTCTTTTTTTTGATATACTGTAGAATTAATCATCAAAACAGAGAACCCCGGGATTTAGAACATTATTTGGATCAAAAATACGTTTTACTTTTTTTAAAGCTATAGATGTTTGTTCAATATGTCTTGTATACATTTCTTTTGCCCAATAGCCATATGGGCGATTAAAGAATGCTCCAGAATCCATTAAATTAATAATAATTTCTGAGATTTTCCTTTTAATTTTATCTACTTTAATATTATCGTTTGGATCATAAAAAAAATCAAATTCACAGTGGAATGAAGTCCCTTGATTAATAGGTTGAATATATATACCCAAATCTTCAGAATATTTGGATTGTACCATCAAGATATAATTAGAGATATTCTCAAAATTGCTAAGAAAGAAAATATCTTGATAATAACCTTTATATCTCGTTCTCCATGGTTCTGAAGTGGATTCATTTACGCACTTTAAAAATATATCAGAATTAATTAGATCAGATTTCTCTAAATGCACATAATTAGATTCTCTTAAAAGATCTTTAATATCTCCTTCAAGATAGTCCAATTTATCTTTGGCTAAATCTCCTCTCCCAGATATTATAAAAATCATATTCCATTTTAAGAGAGATTTGGCTAAATTTTCTATTTCTCCATCTATTTTTCTAACCAAACTAGCTAAATTTAAATTATTTAAAATAAAAGTATCATCGCATAATCTATACTTTACAAGTTGTTGTTGAAAATCTAATAATTCTTCAATATTGTTCGAATGATAATGGTATACTTTTTGCATTGTAGGAATTAATTCTAATTTCAAAGTAGCCCATGTGACAACCCCAAAACTACCTTGTGCTCCTTGTATAACCCTAAAAGGACTAAATTGTGTAGGTCCCATAGGATTCAATTGAGCTTGACCAATTTTTTGTTGTTGAGAGATTGTACCTGGCCCTGCAGCTGTTCCCGTTCTAAACAAATCTCCCGTGCCAAAAATAACTTCTGTACACAACAATGGATCTGAGCTATCCCAATGATAACGAGGGATAACGATAGGTTCCCTTTCAAGTGCACTTGTAAGTACTGATTTTGTTCCAGTAGGATGGAGCGGTAATAATAATCTCAAACCTTTTTGCTTAAGTTTAGGGATTAAATCTTTAAAAGTAACACCTGGTTCAATCATAACAACGCGATTTTCCTTATTAATGGAAATTATTTTATTCATCTTAGATAAATCGATAATAACACAATTATCTTTCCTAGGAACTGTATCTCCATGTTGCCTAAGTTTAGAGCTTGAACTTACAGGAATGATAGAAAAATTCATTTGATTCGCTAATTTTAAAATTTTTAATATTTCTTGCGTTTTAGATGGCCAAGTAACAAATTTTGGCACTTTTCCCATAAAAAAACTCATATCTGTAGAATATTCCTTTAAAATCTCTGGATTATTTGTGACATTTTTAGAACCGCAAATTTTTACTAATTGCTGAGATAGAATATTCTCGCTGATCTTCATAATATTCCCTTTAAAGTGCAATAACTAACAACAATTTTTTAATCAATAATCATGTTTTGATTACTATAATTAAGTGAATTTTATATATAGATTAAATCTAATTCTTTTTATACTAAAAAATTGTGGGTGGAAAATGATTGAAAACTTATGACTTAATTATTGTTGGTGCTGGACCTGGTGGATCTATGGCAGCTAAAACTGCTGCTGAAAATGGGCTTAAAACAATATTTTTTGAAAGAGGTAGAAAGCCTGGTGAAAAGAATTCTTCAGGTTGTGGATTAGGACCACGCATGTGGAAGGATTTCCCATCAATGATGAAATATTTAACTCCAGAAAAATGTCCTTCTCTGAGAGCAGGAGCAGCGGCTAGAAATTATTTCATTAATGAAAAAGGCATAGTAGTTGGCTATGTTATGACGCGCCCAACTGAATCAGTATCTTATGAACCGGCTAAAAGCTGGATTACAATGAATTGTTATAGAAGCGATTTTGACCCATGGATTGCTAAATTTGCTACTGATGCAGGCGCTGAGTTAAAAAATTCAACCCTAATTGTGAATCTCTTAAAAGAAGATGGAAAAATTTGTGGGGTGGTTGATGAACACGGAGAAAAATATAAAGCACCTATTGTAATTGGAGCTGATGGTGCTGTTTCAATGGTTGCGAAACAGAGCGGTTTACGGACAAAATGGGCTCAGGATCAAATTACAGTTACTCCTCAATATGATTTTTTTGCGCCCCCCAATAAAATTGATGATATTATGGGAGATGAAGCACTTGCGGTTTGGTGGTCTGCAATATTCCCAGCATCGTATCAAGTTTTCTTTCATGATGGTTTTCATCAAGGTTTAGGAAACTGGTTGAATAAATGGGATAAGAATCCATTATTTTATCTAAATCGTGTTATAAGCCTGAAATATTATCAAAGATTATTAAAAATTCTAGATGCTAAACCAAGAGAACTACAATCGCATCTTCTTCCTTGGTTAAAATATCCCTACAACACACACACCGATGGTGTTATTTTAATTGGAGATGCTGGCGGATTTCCTTGCCCTCTCGAAGCTGAAGGAATTTATCCTGCAATGGTGACAGGAAAAATTGCAGCAGAAGTTGCTACTGAAGCAATTACATCAGAAGATATTTCAAAAAGTGCCCTCTCCAAATTTGATGAAATGTGGAAAAAAACAAGTGTTGGGGAAGAATTTGAAGCGGGAGAGGAATTATATAATATCTGGAAAGCAATGCCCTTCAGTCCTAAAGAGACAATGAGTTGGTTTGTACCGATGTTCATGGAAGTAATGGGAGGGATTTATGATTGGTCCCAGCCACATGCGAAGCGGGTTCGCCAAATTGCTGCCCATATTAAATCATATATGCCAAAAGCTTTACCATTCATTATGAAATATGTATTTCCTCTAGTGGCAAAAATATTTGAGAATGATCTTGATAGAATAATGGACCCCCAGAAGTTGATGTCTGTAATTCCAAAAATTATGGATTTGATCCCGAAAAAGAAAAAGCAAAGGAGGGAAAAAGTATGAAGATTGAAATTGATGGATTAACGAAACATATTCTGGGAACTGGGGATTTTATTTCAATCGATATTAGTAAATGTAATAATTGCGGTGGATGTATTCTTGTTTGTTTGGTAAACTTATGGAGTAGAAAAGATAATAGGATATATATTTCTGAGGATTATAAAGAGAAATGTTTAGAGTGCGCTGCATGTTATCAAGTTTGCGATGCTGGTGCTATAAGTTTCCAGTATCCAGCTGGTGGTACAGGAGTGATTTATGAAAAAGGCTAATTTCAGCTTATATATTTTGCTTGTCCTGAAGAGCCTAAGACTTCTTTATTCTTTCTTATTATCATTTCAATTAATTCTTGACGCGCAGTTCCAAGATACAGTCTTGGATCAAAATGATCTACGTGTTCTTTAAAATATTTTCTTATCATAGCTGTAAAAAGTATGCGGCTATCTGTAGCTACATTAATTTTACATACACCATGTTGTGTCGCTTTTCTTAATTGAGTTTCTGGCACTCCAAAACTCTTTTTTAAGGATCCTCCATAATTATTAACTATGTCAACATATTTTTTTGGAACTGAGGATGCTCCATGAAGTACTATTGGAAATTTTCCTAATCTCTTTCTTATCTCTTGGAGAATATCGAATCTTAGTTCTGGTATATCTTCTGCTCTTTCTACCTTAAATTTATAGGCCCCATGAGATGTTCCTATAGCTATTGCCAAGGAATCACATCCCGTTCTATTTACAAAATCTTCCACTTGTTCGGGGTCGGTATATTGTTGAATTTCTACTTCTTTACTTTTATCTTCTCTGCCTATAATCCCTAATTCTGCTTCTACATTAACATTTCTTTGATGAGCATAATTTGCTACTCTTTTTGTTATCATAACGTTCTTCTGATATTCTAAATGACTCCCATCAAACATTACACTAGAAAAACCAATATCAACACAAGATTTACATGATTCATAGTAACTCCCATGATCTAAATGTAGTGCAATAGGAATATCATACCCTAAATTCTTTGACATTGCAACGCATCCTTCTCCCATATATCGAATCATTGTTTTATTTGCGTACTTTAAAGAAGTTTGGGTAATCTGAATAATGACGGGTGATTTTGAATCTCCACAACCAATAATAATTCCTTGTAATTGTTCAAGATTACTAGCATTATATCCAGGTATAGCGAATTTCTTTTTTAAGGCTACTTCAAACATTTTTTTTGTATTTGAAAGCCCCATTTCTTCAAATGAAACCATAATTATCACTTTTTATATTGTTAAAACTAATTATATTATATCAGTATAAAAAAGCTTAAAAATTGAAGAGTTAAATTTGCATTAAATATATTTTTAAAATGATAATAAAACCACATCGAATTGATATCCATCATCATATTGTCCCTCCTGAATATTTAAATTCATTAGCTAATATTGGCATTACTACTGTCACTAATTTACCTTTCCCTAAATGGGATCCAGAACATAGCCTTGAGTTAATGGATCGCCAAGGTATTGCAATAGCGATAACCTCCATATCTTCGCCAGGAATATATTTTGGAAATCTTGAATTTACAAGAAATCTAGCACGTCTTTGTAATGAATATTCAGCCGATTTAATAGAAGAGTATCCAGAGCGTTTTGGGGGTTTTGCCACTTTACCTCTTCCTGATTTCAAGGCTTCAATCCATGAGCTGGAGTATGCCTTGGATAAATTAAAATTAGACGGTGTTGTAATGCTCACAAATTTTAATGGCAAATATATTGGAGATCCTGAATTTGATGATCTCTTTCTAGAACTGAATCGGAGGAATACAGTAGTGTTCATTCATCCAGATATTCCGCCTAAAGAAAAATTACCTGATCTTAATTTGCCATCCTCAGTTTTAGAATTTGTTTTTGATACAACACGAGCAATTGCAAATCTTATGCATAAAGGTATTTTTAAAAAGTTTCCTAATATTAGATTTATTTTTGCCCATGCAGGAGGAACAGCGCCATATATCGCATGGAGAATTACATTTGGAAATAAAAGATTGATGAAACAATTCAAAGAACTCTATTATGGTACAGCATTAACTGCAACAAGGAATGTTTTTCAATCTATCATCGAATTAGTAGATCCTTCTCATATACTCTTTGGTAGTGATTTTCCTTTTGTGCATGAAATAAGGATAAAAGAAATGATTCAAGGAATTAAAAACTATAGTGAATTTAACGAACAAAGACGCTTAGCTATTGAACAAGAAAATGCATTATTACTTTTCCCTAGGCTTAAATCTTATCTCTAGAAATTATACTAAAAATTATCTTGAGATTTTGATAAAAACTCTCAATTAAAAAAAAGAAGTTTGTAAATTTTACAGAGAAATATTAAGTTTTTGTCTTAATTCTTTATATCTTGAACGAAGGGTTACCTCAGTCACCCCAATTGAATCTGCGATTTGTTTCTGGGTATAACTTTTATTCTTTATTTTACATGCTAGATAAATAGCTCCACCAACTATCCCCTTCGGATCTTTTCCACTACTAGAAAAATTGGAAATGAAAGTTTTCACTATTTTTGTGGCTAAATTTTCAACTTCTGGCGATAATCCTAATTCAGCAATATATCTTGGAATTAGAGCACTTGGCTTAGTATTTGGGGCTTTTAAATTTAATTCTCGAATTAAAACTCTATAACATCGTCTAACATCTTTATCTTTCTCAGCAGTTTCCTCTAAGATTTCATGTAGAGTTCTAGACAATCTATATTTTCTAATTGCATAATATAAACAAGCTGCAATCATTGAGTTTATTGATCTACCTCGAAGTAAATTCTGCTTGAATACCTCTCTATAAAGGCGCATTGCTTCTTCCTTTACATGATTTGGTATATTCAAATTAGTACTAATTCTTTTGAGTTCTGTGGTGGCAATTAGTATGTTACGCTTTTTCCAAGAAATTCTTGTATCCCATTTTGCTGCTCTTTTTAAATCAGGATTATCTATTTTATTTTTATCTATTGTTGTAGTTAATCCAATATCTGGTACAAGACTTGAAATGGGCGCGCCAGTTCTTTCCCTTTTGGATTTTTCTTCATTACTATAAGCTCTTCTCCCACTATGAGAAAAATCAACATTTCTTTCTTGCATAACTAGCCCGCATTGATTACAAACAACATCTCCAGTTTCCTGGAGCGAAATAATATTGCCCCCACATTCTGGGCATAAATTGATGGTTTTATTCAAATTATAAACAGCATTCATTACAACATCACTTTAATTATTTTATAAAAAAAATAAAAAACAACAACAAAAATTAAATTTATAATGATAAATCCCTCGAAATTTTACCTATTTTTTCAAAAACAAAAGTTCCATGTTTATTTAAATCGACTTTAATAAGATCTTCGTCAATTATCTCACCTTCTAAAATCTTGAGTGATAATGGATTTTGAATAAGATTTTGAATTGCTCTTTTTAGAGGTCTTGCACCATAATCAGGATCAAAACCTTTTTTAGCGAGCATCTCTTTTGCTGCATCTGATAATTCTATTTGAATCTTATGTTCTAAAAGAATTTTATTTAGATTCATGATTTGTATATCTACAATAAACTTAATTTGTTCCTCTTTTAAGAAGTTAAATATGACGATTTCATCAACTCGATTCAAGAATTCTGGTCTGAAGTAACTCTTTAGAGTATTTAATATCATCTCTTTATTCTGATCTTTATCTTCCTTCCTTAACTCGAGGATATATTGACTACCGATATTACTTGTCATTATAATTATTGTATTCTTAAAATCAACAGTCCTTCCATGACCATCCGTCAATCTTCCATCATCCATAATTTGTAGAAGAATGTTAAAAACTTCTTGATGTGCTTTTTCAATTTCATCAAACAAAATTACGGAGTATGGTCTCCTTCTTACTGCTTCTGTTAAATATCCTCCTTCATCATATCCCACATAACCAGGAGGAGCCCCTATTAATCTAGCTACGCTATGTTTTTCCATAAATTCTGACATATCAATTCTTACCATGGCATTTTCATCATCAAATAAAAATTCGGCTAATGCTTTTGCGGTCTCGGTCTTTCCTACTCCAGTAGGACCCATAAAAATAAATGTCCCAATTGGTCTATTTGGGTCTTGAATCCCAGCTCTTGCTCTTCTAATAGCATTTGAAATTATGTTCAACGCTTCATCTTGACCAATTACTCTTTCTTTTAAACGATCCTCCATTTTTAATAATTTGTCACGCTCACCTTCTAACATTCTTGAAACAGGAATTCCTGTCCATTGAGAAACGATTTTTGCGATATCTTGCTCATCAACTTCTTGCTTTAACATTATTTTATTTTCTTGAATCTCATTTAACTTAGAATTGGATTGCTCTAAATCTTTTTTTAGTTGGTTTAAAACTCCATAGGTTAATTCCGCAGCTTTTTCAAGATCCCCTCCTTTTTCAGCTCTTTCAGCCTCAATCTTAGTTTCTTCCATTTTCTTTTTAATTTCATTGATTTTTGATATGAAATTTTTTTCATTATTCCATTGAATCTTTAGCTTATCACTTTCTTCTCGAAGATTATGTAGTTCCTCATCCAATTTCTTCATCTTTTCTTTTATTGATTTGTCGCTCTCTTTTTTTAAAGCTTCTTTTTGAATTTCTAATTGAATTATCTTTCGCTCTATTTCATCTATCTCCGTTGGCATACTATCAATCTCAATTCGCAATCTTGATGCGGCCTCATCCATTAAGTCAATAGCTTTATCTGGTAAAAAACGATCAGCAATATACCTATGTGATAACATAACAGCTGCTATAATTGCTGAATCAGTTATTCTTACTCCATGATGGATTTCATATTTCTCTTTTAATCCCCTTAAAATAGCTATTGAATCTTCTACATTAGGTTCTTCTACAAACACAGTCTGAAATCTTCGTGTTAATGCGGCATCTTTCTCTATATACTTCCTATATTCATCTATAGTAGTTGCTCCTATTGCCCGTAATTCTCCTCTTGCTAATGCCGGTTTTAACATGTTTGATGCATCAATAGCCCCTTGAGCAGCACCTGCTCCGATTAAAGTATGCAATTCATCAATAAATAATATATATTTTCCTGCTCCCTTTTCTACTTCTTTAATAAATGCTTTTAACCGATCTTCAAATTCTCCGCGATACTTAGCGCCCGCAACCATCGCTGCTAAATCCATCGCAATTATATCTTTATTCTTTAAAGATTCTGGAATATCATTATTAGCAATGCGTTGGGCTAATCCTTCTACAATTGCAGTTTTTCCTACACCAGCTTCTCCTATTAAAACGGGATTATTTTTGGTTCTTCTTGAAAGTATATGCATTACTCTTCTTATTTCATCATCTCTTCCAATAACAGGATCAATTTTCCCTCTTTTCGCTAAATCCGTGAGATTGCGACTATATTTTTCAATTGCTTGATATTTCCCTTCTGGATCTTGATCATTAATAGTTTGGCTTCCTCGAATAGAAGTTAATGCTTGTAAAATCCTATCGTTAGTTATTCCAAATTTTTTTAAAACGGAGTAAATAGGTAAAGCTTGGTCTTTAGACATAGCTAATATTAAATGTTCTGTACTTAGGTATTGATCTTTCATAGATTCAGCTTCTTTCCATGCATTATCAAATAATTTTCCAGAATTTCGTGATAAAACTACATCAGTTGCTCCTGATCCAGTTACCTTCGGTAATTTCTCTAAATCTTCATTCAAATCGTGTAATAATTGGGAGTTATTTATCCCTAATTTTTGCAATAATGGGGTAGTAATACCATCTTGTTGCTCTATTAAGGAGATTAATAAATGAATTGGTTCAATTTGCTGATTATTATTAGTTTGAGCTAATGATCTTGCAGCCATAACAGCCTCTTGAACTTTTATCGTAAATTTATCAAATTTCATCATTTTTTTTCCCACCTCTTTATAATCCGACTGCTTTTAATTGTTCAATTAATTGTTTTTGGGTTTTACTTAATCTTTCAGGAATCTTAATTTTTATTCTAATTAATAAATTTCCTCTTTCATTTGAATTAATTTTGAAAAATCCTTGATTTTTTAATCTTAATGTAGATGAATCGCTTGTTCCAGGAGGTATTGTTACATTTAATGTTTTTTCAATACCAGGAACTTGAGTTTTTCCTCCCAAACTTGCAACTGAGAAAGAAATTTCACGTTCTATATAAAGATCATCACCTCTTATTTCAAAAAGAGGATGTTCCTTTATATGAACTGCAATATACAAATCTCCAGGAGAGCCTCCATTTTCTCCAGGCATTCCCTTTCCCTTTAATCTTAATTTTTGGTCGTCCCTAATACCTTTAGGTATATTGACTGTTAAGGTCTTCATTTGACCAGATTTTGGATCTTTATATTGAATCTTCTTTTTTCCTCCATAAAAAGCATCCATAAACTCAATCTCCATATCATATCGTAAGTCATCTCCTTCTCGTGGATAATTATATGACGGTGAACGAGCTCTTGTACTACCAGTACCTCTTTTCGAAAATACATCAAAAATATCTCCTAAATCATTGAAAAAATCAAATCCTCCAAACCCGCCTCTTGAAGATTTATTATTTCCAAAAACTTCACTAAAATCAAATCCTCCTGGATTACCAGAGGTTGAATAATAATAAGTTGTGTTTCCATCTGGATTTCTATATGTTCTTCCTCCCCCAGGAAATCCCTGTCCAGATTGTTGATATGTTGAAGGGTCTCCATCTACTACGCCAAATTTATCATACATTTCTCTCTTTTTATCATCACTTAAAATACCATAAGCCTCGTTTACTTCTTTAAAAGTTTCACCTGATTTTGGTTCATCTGGATTTACATCTGGGTGATATTTCCGAGCCATCTTTCGAAATGCTCTTTTTATTTCTTCTTTTGTAGCATTTTTTGGGACGTCTAAAATTTTATAATAATCTTTAGCCATTTTTAACCCCTTTATTTAATAATTATCATAATAATCGTGAATTAATATAAAATAAAAAAATAAAATTAAAAAAAATGGAATTATTCATAATCTGCATCTACAACGTTTTCTTGACCAGTAGCACGTCTAAATTGCTCTTCTTCAATTTCATCTTGAGTTTTTCCTTGATGTTTTGGACTTGTTCCACCCATACCTCCAGGTGGGGCCCCCTGATGTGCACCTTGTTGTTGTCCATAAATCCGAGCTGAAACTTCATGTAATGAACTTTGCAAAGCTTCTGTTGCGCTTTTAATCCTGGAGACATCATCTGATTCCATAGCACTTCGCAAATCTGAAATTTTCTCGAGAATCCTTGATTTCAAATCTCCGATTACAGCCTCGTTTTCTTTAATAAGTTTCTCTGTTTGATATATCAGAGCTTCTGCTTGGTTTTTAGCTTCTGTTAGCTCTTTGAACTTCCTATCTTCTTCAGCATTTCGCTCCGCTTCTCTTACTTTTTGTTCGATATCATCTTCAGACATTTTTGTTGAGGCTGTAATAGTTATACTTTGACTTTTTCCCGTTCCTTTATCTTTTGCAGATACATTTAAGATACCATTTTGATCTATATCAAAAGTAACTTCGATTTGAGGCATGCCTCTTGGTGCTGGAGGAATACCGGTCAAATGAAACTTACCTAATGTTATGTTATCTGCAGCTCTAGGTCTCTCTCCCTGTAAAACATGAATTTCTACTGCAGGTTGATTATCAGCAGCTGTACTAAAAATTTCAGTTTTTTTAGTTGGAATAGTAGTATTTCTTTCAATTAATTTAGTAAAAACGCCTCCTAATGTTTCAACTCCTAATGATAATGGAGTAACATCTAAAAGTAGCAAATCTTTGACTTCACCAGTTAAAACTCCACCCTGAATTGAAGCACCAATAGCAACACATTCCATAGGATCGATACTTCTTTCCGGTTTTCTACCTAAGAATTTCTCAAACTTCTCTTGAATACTTGGCATTCTTGTGGGTCCACCTACTAATATTACTTTATCAACTTCACCTTTCTTCAATTTTGCATCGTCCAGAGCTTTAATAATTGGAGCCTCTAATCTTTTCAAAACAGTTTCAATCAATTGTTCTAATTTTGCTCTTGTAATTGACATATTAAGATGTTTAGGCCCTGAATCTGTAGCTGTAATGTATGGTAGATTTATATCAGTTGTAATTGAAGTTGATAACTCAATTTTAGCTTGTTCCGCAGCTTCTCTTATTCTTTGCATTGCCATTGAATCTTTTCTTAAATCAATACCTTCTTTAGTTTTAAACTCATCAATTATGTAGTCAACGAGAATTCTATCCATATCTGTGCCACCAAGTTGAGTATCTCCAGCCGTGGAAATAACTTCGAATACTTGATTATCCATTTCCATTATAGTGACATCAAAAGTACCGCCACCAAGATCTAAAACAGCAATTTTTAGCCGAGCGTCTTTTTTATCTAATCCATAAGCGACGGCGGCGGCAGTAGGTTCGTTGATTAAACGCTTAACGTTCAATCCCGCGATCCTTCCCGCATCTTTCGTAGCTTGTCTTTGATTATCATTAAAATAAGCTGGAACAGTAATTATTGCCTCAGTAACTTCTTCACCTAGATAAGCGCTAGCATCCTCTTTGATCTTTCTTAAAATCATTGCTGAAATTTCCTGTGGGGTATAATCCTTTCTATCAATTGTTACCTTGTAAGAAGTACCCATTTTACGTTTAATAGCTGTTATAGTGCGATCTGGATTTGAAATAGCTTGTCTTCGTGCGGGTTCACCAACTAATCGCTGTCCATCTTTCGTAAATGCTACAACTGAGGGAAATGCCTTACCCCCTAATGTATTACCTTCTGCACTAGGAATAATGGTTGGTTTACCACCAATTAATACGGCAGCAGCAGAATTTGAAGTTCCTAAATCGATACCAATTATTTTTCCCATATTTCTTCACTTTTTTCTTTTTTTTTGGTTTTTAATTTTTTATATTAAATTTTAATTTTGATACTTTAACCCCTGCGGGTTTCAATATAGTGTTATTAAAATAATAACCTTTATCTAATTCTTCAATAATAGTATTTTCAGGGAGATTATCGTTCGCTTCAACCATAAGAGCTTCATGCTTATAAGGATCAAACTTTTGTCCTTCACATTTCATCTCTCTTACCCCCTCTACTTCGAGAATTTTTTCAAAGTTCTTCATGATCATCTCAAACCCTTTTTTTACTTGCTCACTATTTTCTAAGGTTTCTAAGATTTTTAATGCCCGTTGTAAATCTTCATAATGCTTAATCAATTTTCTTAGTATTTCTTCCTTTATTCTCATCTTATACCTTTCATTTTCACGATGATTTGATTTTTTATAATTTTCGAAATCAGCTTGTACTCTTACGAGTGAATTTAAATATTTTTCTGTCTTCTCCTCTAAATCTTTAAGCTTTCTACCATCATCTCTCATTTCCTCAAGTTGTCTGTGTAATTCTGATTTTTTAGCTTCGACGTCTTTAAATTTCTTAACTAAAGTCTCATATTTTTCAGCAATTTCTCTCAATTGCCTATATTCGTTTTTAGATATTGTAATCTTGCTATAAGGGTCCTCTAATGACCTCCGAGCATTGAAAAATTTATCATAATAGTCTTCAAATACCATTTTTTTCAATTTATTTTTGTCAATTAATTTTTATTGTCAATTCATGATTGACAATTACTATATGTTGAAATAAGTATTTAAAGGTTTCGATTTTAAATAATAATGCGTATAAAGTTACTTTTTGATTAAAATTAACACTTTTATGAATATATCTTAAAAAATTATATTTAGAATTTTAAAATACATTTTTTATTTTAAAATTAGTAAACTTTTAATCGATTAATATTTTCAATTAAACAGTAACAAAAAAGAAGTAGTTTGATTCCTCTTTTTGATTATTATATTGGAATTATGGTTCTATAATTAAAATATCATAGAAATATAATAGAACTTTTAAGTTTTTACAATTTTTATAGATTTAATAATATAGTTAAATAATATAATTAGGAAAAAAGAGAAGAAAAATGAAGGTTAAATGGAAAACATTTAGGAAATCATATCCATATATTTGTACTAATTGCGGAGAGTTTTCTAATATGGAAAGAGTATATTGTGAAAACTGCGGTAAAAAAGATTGTCTTAGGGGTATCACTAAAGAAGATTATGAGAAGCACCAAGGGATAATAAAAGAGTAAATCAATAAAACTATGTCTATGATTATAATATACTTCTAATTTATATTTTTATGGATTTCTTTTTGTCAATTTCACATCTAAGTTTTTTTTTCTACGAATTTTAGAAAGACGCTTATATCTTCAGTTCTACAAATTGGTGGATCAAAGTTATCCCAATATTTAAGAATCACTTTTATAGAAAATAAAATTGGTGAAATTATAATAGCCTTGTATACTTTCGTTTAATCAACCCAAAAATGTCTTGCTAAACTTCTTCTTTTTTCCCATAATTCATTTTTTTTAGAGAAAGCTATAATCCCTAACCCTTGATCTGCATCTTTTATTTTCCACATACCGCTTACAGCACCAGTAAGACCTGCTGATAAAACTTCAAATCCTTGAGCAGTATAAAGGTCACACTCAACTCCTCGGTTTATTATAAACTTTAATTGCCTTAATCCCTGTTGATTTTTAGATTTAAGCACATCTAGTAATTTATGTACTTCAGCATCAAGTTTATCATTTGGAACTACTCGATTCCAGAGATTCCACTCGACAGCACGTTTTGCAGTATGTAAAGCTCCAATAAGGTTTATTTCTTTTGCCCTACGTCTTCCGATTAAACGTGCAAGTCTAGTAGTACCACCCCAACCTGGAGTGATTCCTACATCTACCTCAGGCATTCCCCATTTAGCTCGCTCTGTGGCAATAACAAAATCACAAGCCATAGTTATTTCTAAACCACCACCAACAGCATATCCATCTACAGCGCAAATTGTAATTTTATCTAATTCCTCAAGTTGATTCGCCATATTTTGATAATACCTAGCTCTTCTAGTAATATCATTCGCATCACCCCATTTCATCATTTCAGTAATGTCATCACCTACACAAAAATTGTTTTCAGCTCCTTTAATTACTAAAAATTTTATTTTGGTAGATTGACGCACTAATTCAATTGTATTTATTATTTCGTCAGAAAGTTTGATACTTAAGGCATTCAAAACTTTAGGTCGATTTAGAGTTATATATGCTACTTGTTCTTTTTCTTCATAAATTAAATGTTCAAAATTCATGAAATAAAATTAAATTCACATAAATATAAGCCTTTCTTTATTCAGAACAATTATAGTGATTAGAAATTAAAAAAAAAAGGTTTAAAAAAATTTACTATTCTGTTTTCCAATTAAACTTCTTTGGACCAGCAAATAATAGCAAACATGCTGGAACAATAATTAGGATACCTGCCCATCCCCAAAAACCAAAGATCTCAGCGATAATTCCCCATATTAGCATCCATGGCACTCTAAGTTTCCCAAGAGGTAGTATCCATTCATATAAAGCATCCCAATCCTTTGCAGCACATTTATCTGAAAACTTTGGTTTAATAATTGCTACTGCCAAAACAATTAATAATACTCCCCAGATTATCCACCAAATTTGCCTAAACATTGATATACGATAACTTGGAAATGCGATGTTCCACTGTATAATAGGAATTAAACTCCATAGCCACCAGATAACTTCTATTATTCCGTTTATAAGTACGACAATCCAAGCCCATTTACCCATACCAGAGGCAAGTGATTCATGTTTCCAACCAGTTGATTCTCCCATATCATTCATTACCTCAATCCTTCATTTTCTATTTTAAATTGATTTTTAATAATATTTAGGTTTTTTATATTTTAAGTTTTCACTTATACTTAAAGTATATATTTATTTGTGAGAAAAAGTATAATACATTAATGAAGTCAAATAAAAAGAATTATAAATAGAATTAAGTAATGTTTTAATCTGAGTTTGGTTCAAGAATTTCTCCTATATAATAAAGACCTACTAAATTTCCTCTCTTTTGAAATTTCCTTGAAACTAATAAGATAATGACATGTTCATTTTCGTCTAAATTTCCAGTTTCAACTCCATACTTAACAGATTGTTCTATTAAGTTTTCTACATCTAAATTAAAGAAATCTATATTTTCAATATGGATTGGTTGGACTCCCCATACTAAATGTAATTCTCTAGCAGTTTTCATAAATGGTGTCATCGCGATTATCGGTAATGGTGGACGGAATTTTGAAATCATACGTGCACCATAACCTTGTCGAGTTATCACTAAGATTTTTCCTCGAAAATTTAATTCTTCCATATCTTTAGCTA
Organism: Promethearchaeota archaeon; assembly: GCA_016840545.1. Classification (GTDB taxonomy): domain Archaea; phylum Asgardarchaeota; class Lokiarchaeia; order Sigyniarchaeales; family SOKP01; genus SOKP01. The sequence goes on along the minus strand of JAEOSD010000004.1, from coordinate 22,332 downwards.
AGGCATGAATTGCATGACCAAGAGTTTGAGTATGCGTTAATCGATCCGAGTCATAATCATCTGGTGATCTTAAAGGAGTATGTTGGCTAGCTGTAGTAGCGATTTTATTCATATATTCGACAGAGTTTATAGGAAACTTACCAACAGCAGTCTCAGCAGAGAGCATTACCGCATCAGTTCCATCTATTACAGCATTAAATATATCATTAGCTTCCGCGCGAGTTGGAATAGGTGTGTTTGTCATTGATTCTAACATTTGGGTAGCTACAATAACAGGCTTTCCCTCTTTATTACACTTATAAATAAGCTCTTTTTGTTTAATAGGGACTTGATCTGGAGATATTTCTACTCCTAGATCTCCTCTAGCTACCATTATTCCATCAGAAACTTCTAATATTTGATCGAAATTATCTAACGCAACTGGGCGTTCTATTTTTGAAATTAATTTTATTGTATTATTACCATAATTTTCAAGAAGTTTCTTTACAGTTAGTACATCATCTCCTCCAGAAACAAAAGAAATTGCCACAAATTCAGGATTTAGTTGAGAGATAAATTCAAGATCTTTTATATCCTTTTCAGTGGGAACTCTCGTTTCCAATTCACCATGTGGTATATTTACTCCTTTATTGTTACTTATTAACCCACCTGCAATTATTTCACCTATGAAATGATCTTTTTCTTTACTTTTTACTTTGATCTTAATAATCCCATCATTAACATAAAAAAAGTCTCCTTTCTTCATGGATTTTAGAAATCCGACTAAGGGCACGGAAAACTGAGTTTGGTCTCCTCCACCATCTATTTCGTTCTCATAAATTTTTACTTCTTGACCTACATTTAAATTATATGCCTCATCATTTTTGAATTTGCCAACCCTTATTTTTGGTCCTTGAATATCAGCTAAAATTCCCACATAATTATCAATTTCCCTAATTCTTTCAACTAATTCTCTTTTTTCATCATGTGTTCCATGAGAAAAATTTAATCTGAATATATCTACCCCCGCATCTATTAAACTTTTAATCATATTTTTGGAATTTGAAGCTGGACCTAAAGTAGCTATTATTTTAATAGTATTTTCACGAAAAGACATCTAAATCAATTTAATATTATTTCTTTTTTCTTTAAAAATTATTTATTTTCTATTAGATTTTTTATCTTATCTATTTTTTTTTTAAAATTTATTCTTGAATCTTTCAAAATTTTAACTGATTTCAAAAATTCATCTTTATTTCGAATTTCTTTTAGGGCTAATAAACTTATTCTAAAGTTTTTTGGGTAAATTGAGAATTGAATTAATTTTATACTACCAATCTCTTTTATAGTCTCTTTTGCAATTGATGCTAAGAAATCAGAGCTTTGAGATGCTAAAATTATTGCTAAAAAATGTCTAAATTTTGGATCATTGTTATAATTCTTGACTTTAATAAGATAGTAGTTTTTAAATTCGTCTCTCATTTCATAAAAATTTTTAATTTTTAGAATTTTTTGTGTTCCATCTACAATTTCTGAAATAGAAGGATATCTAGCTTTTAATTCTTTAGCTTTTTTAATTATTTCAGTTTTAAGAAATGATTCATCTTTCAAGTTAATTTATCTCTATTGGTATTTTTTTAATAAAGATTAATAATAGAAAAATCAATATTTAATATAAATCCTTGATAACAAAATTCAAATCTAGATTTTTTAAAGTTTTTTCCAATGGATACCCATTTTCTGGATTCCATCCCATTTCAGAACAATATCCTTTATAGAAATCTTTATACTCAACAGATATACCTTTAGCAGGACCTCTTTGATCAGGTGGATGTCCAGTAATTCTACCGGGCAATTCATTTCTACTGATTTCCACACCCTCTCGTAACGTAAATGATTGCCTTAAAGTTTGAATTCTCTGTCCTATTCCAATAATATCATCCATATTGAGACTCCAACCTGTTAAAGAATTGATAAGATCCATAAATGGATATGGTCCAAATAGAGTTGAAAACATACATAAACCTGCACTGCATAAAGTTTGATGAAAACACGTTGTTAATTTCTGGGCTTTTTGTTTAATCTTATCGCTTTTGTTCCAACCTTTCGGTAGTTTAAATGCTTTTTGGAATGTATCAATCGGGCCAATATCAATAAAATCTACACTTGCTGCTGTATGCCTACCAGGAGTGGGGTCAAAATTATATGTAAATGCTAAGGAACGAAATGTTCTTGGGTTATGCATAGCAACTTCAGAACCAAGGGAGGTCATAGCATATTTTTGGCTATCTTTTCCTATTTTATTCGCTGCAATATTACAACCATCAGCTAAAAGATCTCCTATTCCTTCCCGATTAATAATCATTTTTACTAACTCAACTATAGCTTTTGAATTTCCCCATGTTAATTCTAAACCATTAGTATCTTCTAAGCTTAAAATACCCTTTTCAAAACATTCAATAGCAAAAGCAACAGTGGCCCCTGTTGAAATGGTATCAATTGCCGCACGGTTGCACAAATCATTAATCTCCAATATTGACATTAAGTCATCATTTAACAAAAGCGTTCCAAATGAGCAGCAGGTCTCATACTCAGGTAGAAGTGTTTCTTCTAAATTAAGTTCTGGAACTTTTAAAATTGCTCCACACTGAATGGGACAGCTAAAACACCCAAAATCTCTAACCTTATAATCATGGATGATAAGTGTAGAAATATTTTTTGATTTTGAGAAGGGAAAATCATACATACCAATTCCAGACCAATTTTTAACAGGAGAATCACCTGTTTCTGCAGCAAGAGTGTTTCCAATACTAGTTCCAAATTTTCGATAGATATGTCTAATCATTCCTGCAGGACCTGAAAACTTTATTCTAAATCTCCGTATTAATTTAGCAAAATTAGGAACTTTATTTAAAACAGACTTAATCAGTTTTCCTGGTTCCTTCTTTAACCCCATTCTATTATAATTTTTTACTAAATTCATGAAGAGCTCTTTATTATAGATATTTAAGTTCTGATTTCCTTTTAAAACAAGTGCTTTAAGGTTTTTCGATCCCATTATCGCCCCTAAACCTGATCTAGCAGCAATTCGGCCCTTATCATTTGCAATTCCAGATATTTTAGATAATTTTTCACCTGCTTGTCCTACTCCTGCTACTTTAACAGATTTCCCATATCTTTCTTTTAAAAGTTTTTCAGCCTTAACAAAATCAATCCCCCACAAATCCGATGCATCTGAAATTTCTTTGTTGCCATTAATATCTGATATATATACTGGATTTTGAGCAATCCCCTTTATTAAAATTGCATCATAACCACACTTTTTTATCCCAGGTCCAAATGTTCCGCCGCTATTAGCATCACCCCATGTCCCAGTTAAAGGTGACTTTCCTATAACCATATATCTTCCAGATAAAGGAGCTGTTGTGCCAGTAAGTAATCCAGGAAAAAATCCTAGGATTGATTCAGGACTTAATGGATCAATTCCAGGTTTCATGTTTTCATATAATATTCTACAACCTAGACCATATCCCCCTAAATAATGAAGATATAATTTATCTGGTAAGTTAGCTTCTTCAAATTTACCATTTGATAAATCTACCCACAATACTTTACCAAAAAATCCGTAAGACATAAGTAGAGTATATTTCTTATTTTTGAATTTTATTTAGATTTATAATTTAAAATGAAGTTAGAGAAAAAAACTTTTCATAAATTGCTCCAAGTATAAAAGTAAAAATCTGAAATCTAAAGATATAAAAGAATTTCAAAAAGAAGTACCTGAAAACATTGAAAGTGGGGAGTTTGCTAAAGAATGGGAGGGTAAATTAAGTAGAATTAAATTAAAGTTATATAAATTCTCTAGAACTAAAATTCCATTTACTAAATTAGAAAAATAGGCACGAAAACACCTTAATCTTCCCATAGGCGATCTATTTTAGGATATACCCTATTCTTAAGAAAAGGACATTAAAAAATTTGAGAAAATAGAAAAAGAAATCGAAAGTTTTATGGATTTTTGCCAAGATTTCTAATTAATATATACTATTTTTAATAAGTTCTTTTTATAATCCCATTTCTAAACTTTTAAATTAGAAATTAAGCTTTTATTTAACAACCCTTTTAATCAAATGGTCGAAACTTATAAATATGTCGTTTTGTATATTATAATAGTTTAGAGATTTATCAGAGAACTTTAGTTAATGCCATTAGCTTATTAGGATTTAATGGTTTAAGGGTAATCTTCGGAGAAATTAATCAAAAGCAATAAAATGATAATACTAAATCATATTTTCAAGAATGTTTTGGAGGTATGAAATGTCTTTATTCCCAACTACAAAAAAGGATGAGATAATGCTAAGTAAATTTATTGATTGGGACAAGTTTGAAAATTGCTTTTACAATAATATCTATTTAGATGATTATAAGATTGTAGTTAAAATGCCTTTAATTCCAAGGAAAAGTCCTAAAAAAGATATAAAAATTAAGAAATTTGATTTAACTAAATACACTTACCTAGTTTCTTATGATTAGTATACATTTAGAACTCAATTTTATTAACAAGAAATTTTGAGTTAAATTAGTTTTTTCTCTCTAAGATATTTATTCCAACATGAAAAGCAGATATAATCTCCGCCCTCATTTTTAACTAAATCTTTAGTAGATCTAATCATTCCGCACTTTTTGCATTTCTTTTTCATAAATAAAATGAATCTTATTTTTAAATTAACTCTAAGAGATGTAATGTCTAATATTTTTTAATTTTTCTGGAATTAAATTTGTATGAATCATAAGTTTTATAAAAAAAGCGTAAGGATCCATAGTTCGAGCAAAAATTATAAGGTTTAGAAATAATTAAGCATTTCTGCTTAATAGAGGGCGAAATCCAATGTTTAGCTCGAGTTAATGGAATCCTTCCGTTTCTTAATTAGATCTCTGTTTGTACATAGTTAAAGTTTATTTAAAAAAAATATTTTACGTGATGATAGAACGGAATATTAGTTCCTTGCGACAAAAATCTCAAAAGAGCTTCAATTTTGGCAAAAAGCAGAATTGTTATGGTAAATGAAAATGAATAATGTAATCTTTTTTAGGTGAACCTAGATTCTTTTTAATATATATTGATCACAGGTCAAAATAATTTGAATGTAGATGAGTGGCTGAATGAAAAAGCTGAACATATTTTAAAAGAAATTGGAATTAAAGCAGGCTTTAAAGTATTAGACTTTGGCTGCGGTTCAGGTATTTATACTACGCTTATTTCCAATATTGTAGCAAATAGAGGTAAAGTCTATGCTCTTGATTATAATGAGGATAAGCTGGAAGAATTGAATTCTAAGATTAAATTAAATAATATAAAAAACGTAGAAATATTTAAAACCTCAAAACAAGTATCTTTTCCCATTCATGATAGTCATTTGGATGTTATATTAATTTATGACGTATGGCATCTTTTAAGCGATAATGAACGAATAGATTTTTTAAGAGAAAGTAGACGAACTCTAAGAAAAGGAGGATTTGTTTCTTATTTGGCAACTCATTTGCATGAATCCAATGTAAATTTGGAAAAAATTCATAATTTAATGAAGGAAAAAGAATTAATATTGTTAGAAAAATTTAATAAACCAATGTTTCATTGGAGTTGGATTGAAGAATTTCAAATTTTTAATTATTATAAAAAGTGATATATTAATTTAACTCCAATAAATTTCATTCTGTCTTTTTAGTTTTGATACTTTTCCTAGTCTTTCTAACTCTTTTAATATATTTAAGTTTGACATCATTTCTGATGCTTCAGCAATAACTATTGTATCGCGTAATTTAGTCTTATGAAGAAACTTGTCAAATCTTTTGATATATTCTTTAAATGTTTCTTTTGTAATTTGTTCAAGTGTTAAGTTACCTTTTTCTTGTAATAACATCAATAACTGATTTTCCTTAGTTCGGATACCTTTATAGAAATCCAATAATCGATTTTTTAACTTCTCAGTTATGGGATTTTTACCATGTCCAGATAATATAACTTTTACTAATCCACTTTCTACAAACTTTATAATCTTATTAATAGATGATTTAAAATCAGATATATTAGTATAATTACCTGAGAAATTTGGTCCAATACTACTTAAATGGATATCGGAAGAAAAAAGCAAATATTCATTTTCTTTAAATAGCATACACATTCCAGGAGTATGTCCTGGAGCATGAATCACCTTCAAATTTCCAGGTAAAATTTCTCCGTCCTTAAATGTATTGGAAATTTTCCTATTTTTAATATTCCAAATGTCAAAAATCATTTTAAAACTCTGTTTAATTGGAATAGTGGAATTAGGAGTAGTATAATATTTTATTGTATCAATGAAATCTTTGTATTTTTTATTGTTTTCTAACAGAGAAATATCAAAGAGCATACTATAGTATTCTTTTGAACTTTCTATGAATCTCTTGTCTAACTTATGAATATATCCTTGAATTCCTCTATTTTTTTTTTGAAGGTAATCAATTAATCCAATATGATCACTATGGCCATGAGTGATATAAAAATATTTTATTTCTGAGAAATTTATTTCATTTTGTTTCAAAGTCGTATATAATTTTCTTTTTGAACACCCAGGATCTATTATAGCGTATTCTTTATTATTAATATTAATTAAATAACAATTGCATGAATTAAAATTCATGGTTGCCATTGAATCCTGATGAATTAAAATAATTTCCTTATTAACTTTTGTAAATATTTTTTTATTAGTAGAAGGTAGATTAGGTAGCATTTGAATTGTATTAGCTAACTATTATATTGTATATTTTATTTGTAATTTTTTGTTCACTTTAAAAAGTTTGTATTAGAATTAAAGATACTATAGATAAAAGGAAAATTATGAAAGAAGAAGCTTTAATAAAAGAAAAGAAAAAAGATCAATTTTGCGATAGTCTTGAGAAAATGTGGGGTAATAACTCTAATGGAACAAAAAAATTAACAATTAAATTAAGTTCTGGAAATCAAACTCTCTTATTAAAATTAGAAAATAATAAAAACGGCAAAATTAATGAGAGCTATAATATAATATCTAGTTTATTAAAGGATTTTTTCTCTTAATAATATTAAAAAAAGAAATTATTTATTGAGTTTAGAGAGCATAAAATTTGAATATTGCCACATACGTATTAAAACCCATACTCCTTCTTCTGGATAGTAAACTGGAATTCCATGATCCTGTAAATAGGCTACAAATTTTTCCTCTCTGGTATTATAACACGTTAAAATTATGGGTTTATTGTATTTTTCCTTAAAATCTACAAGCTCATCGAAAAGGGCCATAAAAAAATCATCCATCATATCTCCAAAGTTTTTCAAAGCAATTACACTTTCCAGATCCTTCATATAATCTGGAACTTTAAGTATATTAGTAAAATATTGATTTCCCATTAGCCCATAGAATATTAAAGAATCGATCTCATTACTTTTTAAAAGAATTTCTGGTACAACGTTTAGATAGTTTTGCATATCATCACTATAGGTAAGGTCAATAGGATTCATTGTTGATGCGGTTGGTGGGAGCCATGGTTTTATTTTTTCTTGTAATGCTTCACTTAAAACAGGAACGTTCATTCCATGACTTTCAAATAAATCAGACATCAATGTGCCAGGTCCACCCCCCATAGTAAGTATCGCTACACGATTTCCCTTTAGAAGAGGAAGTGAATCAAAACCATTTAATAAGTTTAACATCTCTATACTATTTTTTACCTTAACTGCTCCTGTCTGCTCGCAAATTGAGTCAATTATGTAACCCGGAGAAGTAATTGCTGCTGTATGAGACTTGGCAGATCTTGTACCTGCTTCTGTTTGCCCTATTGGAATTATAACAACTGGTTTTTTATTATTTATTCTTTCAATTAATTCTATAAATTCTTTACCTCGCCTAACCGCTTCAAAATATAAACCAATACAAGTGGTATTTTGATCTTCTTCTAGTACTTCTAGATAATCAACTAAATCTGTATTGACTTCATTTCCAACTGAAATTATTTTAGAAATCCCTACACCTATCTTTGTACTTATCGCAATTAAAGGTTGTACGGCATAAGTTCCCGATTGTGAGATAATTGAAACTCCTCCTTTTCTAGGTGGCCAAGGAACATGAGTAATATTAATATTTGGGGCTACTACTTCTCCCGAACAATTCGGACCCATAATTTTAATTCCATATTTCTGAGCTATCTCTTTCATTCGGTTTTGTTCTTCTTCATTACCGATTTCTGAAAAACCGCCTGATACAATGATAGCATATTTTACCCCTTTTTGACCACAATCTTCTAAAATATTATTAATTATATCAGGACGAGTAGCTATTACAACTAAATCAACATCTTCAGGCACATCTTTGATATTTTTATAAGCTTTAAAACCTAAGATTTTCTCTCCATTTGGATGAATTGGTATTATTTTTCCTTGAAATCCTGCAGTTAATAAGTTTGTAAGATGCAGACTTCCAAATTTTTGCATCACATTAGAAGCACCAAAAAAAGCAACAGTACTAGGATTAAAAAATCCATTAAATTCTTCGAATTTATTCATTATTCATCCTCCCTTAAAATAATTCTTGCATCAACAACCATTAACCCTCTACCTTTTTCAAACACAATTACAGGATTTAAATCTAATTGTTCTATTTCCGGATTTTCAATTAAAAGACGACAACATTTCAATAAAGTATCTATTATTCTTTCATTATCCGCTTTCGGTTGTCCTCGATATCCGTCCAACAATGGAAAAGCTTTGATGCTTCTAATCATCTTATTAGCTTCATCTTGAGAAATTGGACATACTCGATATGACACATCTTTGAATATTTCAACAAAAATACCACCTAATCCAAACATAAGAACTGGCCCAAAATTAATATCTCTCATGCTTCCTATTATTATCTCAACGATCCCTTTTTCTATCATTTTCTGTATATTTACTCCTTCTATTTGAGCCTCATAATTGTAGTTTTTGCCATTCTTAATAACCTCTTTATAAGCTTTCCTAACCTCTTCATCAGAATTTAAATTTAACTTAATTATACCGGCTTCAGTTTTATGGATTATATCAGGGCTCATTAATTTTGCAACTACAGGATAACCTATTTTATTAGAAAATTTTACGGCCGCATCCTCATCTTTAATAACTTTATATTCTCCAACTGGAATATCATACTTAGCAATAAGATCCTTACTTTCATGCTCCATTAGGAATGTTCTATTTTCATTAAGGACACTTCTAATTATAGTATCCACTTTTGTTATCCTAGCTCCCCTCATCTTTTATATTTTTAAAAATGTTGAATGATAACTTTGAGATTTTGATGAAATAAATAGTAAATATAGCAAAGGTTAAATCAATTAAGCCGAATAAAAACAACCCTATACCAATCATTGGAATTATAAAAATGTTTACAATAATAACAATTTGAATAGTAAAACGCAGAATTATTATGAAAATAATATTGTTTAAGAATTTTTTTACATTAAATGCTGAGAAAAATAATATTAAACCGAGGATTATCGCCAATAATCCAGCAGTATGAGCAAATATAGGATAATCTAAATGCAAAATATTTAAACCCATTAAATTTAATAAAGGTACTATTAAAAATATCATCAAAATTCCAAAAAGTATTTCATAAATACCTCCAATCATTGATAAAATTTTCAATATTTTATTTGCCTTTTCTTCTTCCATTTTTTTCTCCCTTTCACTTTTCTTACCTTCCTAAAAAGTCAGGATCCCTTTTTTCAAAAAATGCTAACAAACCTTCAGTAAAATCTTCTGAATCAAATGCTTTAAATAAAGCCTCTGCTTCATTTTCAAGTGCTTCAATTGTTTTACTCTCTAATATTTTGTTAATAATCAATTTTGCCAATCCAATTGAAAATGTGGGCCCTTTTGCTAATTTCTCAGCAACTTCCATGACCTTATCCATGAATTCATCAACAGGAAAAACACCATTAATCAATCCCATTTTTAAAGCTTCTTGAGCACTGAATCTATCGCCAAAAAAGATGAGTTCTTTTGCCTTATGTATACCAACTATTCTTGGTAATATATATGTAGAAGACATTTCTGGAATAATTGCCCTTTTCATAAAAAAAGTACCGAGCTCAGCATTTTCTGCAGCATAAATCAAGTCGCAATTTAAGGCAACATTTAACCCTCCTCCAAGAGCAAGCCCATTAATCGCAGCTATAATGGGTTTAGGAGTCCTTTGCAATTTTAACACTAATCTTTTTTGAGAAACATCTATTTCTATTTCTCCAGATTGCATTTTTCCTCCATCTTCTACATTATCTACATCTCCTGCCATTCCTTGACTAGCTTGATTGAAATCTCCGCCAGTGGAAAAAGCACGACCTTTACCTGTAATAATTGCAGCTCTAATTTCCTTGTTATTTGCTATCTCATCTAAAGCTTCATAAATCTCATCAAACATTTTGCCATTTATAGCATTTAATTTATACTCTCGATTAAATGTTATAACAGCAACATTATTTTTTACTTCAAATAATAGATATTTGAAATCCATTCTTTTTACCCTCTTTATTATCATTAAATATAAAATAAAAAAATTAATTTATAAAAATTTCAAATGTTTATTTCATTAGCATTTGCATTTTAAGCATATCTTTCATAGGACCCTTTGCTTTTAACTTTCCTCCCATGAATGCTTTGGTAGGACTTAACTCGCCATCCATTATATCAATGATTACATCACTAGTTGTCGTAATAGTTATATTTGGATCGTCAACATCACCATCTTTTATTTCACATTTAGCATCTTTAAAAACTAAATAGTAATTATTAGTATCTGTAAAGTTAAATTGTAAAATCCTATCAAATCCCTTAAACCGTTCTTGGTAAGCAGGGTCATCCAGTTTACTAACCATTTTCTTAATTCCTTCAACTAATTCTTCATCTGACATAATTTTTCCTCCTAAAATTTTAATTTTAATATAGTTTTAAAAAAATTTATTTTCCTTTCCATTTTGGTTCTCGATTACCATCCATAAAAGCAGTAAAACCCTCAATAACATCCTCAGAGTGGAAGAGCTCCTGGAATGGCTCCCAAAGACTACCGATTGCTCTAGTTCTAGTATAATGATATCCTTGTTGGAACCACTTTTTAGTCCATTTATGGCTTATAGGAGCTACTTTTTTCATTTCTTCGGCCATTTCCTTAGTAGCTTCCCTTAATTGATCATGGGGTACTACTTTGTTAACCAACCCCATTCTATAAGCTTCATCTGCAGAAATAATTTTCCCAGTTAATAAAAGCTCTTTTGCATGGCGCATTCCAATTAGTTCGGGAAGCAATAGAAATGCAACACCGCTTGCTAACCCTCTTCGATTTTCCCAAAAGCCCATTAGAGCATCGTCCGCAGCAACAGCACAGTCACACCATAAAGTAAGCTCTAAACCTCCGGCATATGCATAACCATTAATCATTGCGATCAAGGGTTTAGGATAACGTGCCATTAATTCACATGGATCAAGCAAGATTCCTAGAAAATCACCAAGGTTCTTAAATCCCGTTGTTGACATCTCCTTTATATCAAGTCCTGCTGAAAAAGCCCGACCACCTTTATATTCCTCGTCATTTCCCGTTAATACGATTACTCTTACATTAATATCATCCCAAGTATCTGATAAAACTTGGCCTATGCTTGCCCATACATCCCTAGATAGTGCATTTCTTCTTTCAAGACGATCTATAGTAATCCACCCAATATTATCTTCCACTTCAAACTTAATTTCTTCATATTTTGCCATTTTTTCTAACCTCCCTTCTTATAAATTTTTAGCATCTTCTTCAGTTGGACCTCTTACAGATGGAGTTAACATGCGAGTATCAACCTCTTGCATAAACTCATTTCTTCCAATAAATAATTTCAGAATATCATTGGAACCTCCTGCTATCTGCATCAAGGCAGCATTTTTGAGAACTCCTCCTACGCCTATTTCTTGGAGATATCCGTCTCCTCCACAAATGAAGAGAGCATCCAAAGCCATCTCAGTTAATGACTGTGTTCCAAATACTTTAGAAATTGAAGATTTAACCCCAAAGCTGAACATATCAGCTTCACCTTTATCCAATAAATCAGCTAAATAATATAAGAAGACTCTGGTTAGATTCATTTTTATTGAGATATTTGCCATTCTTAATTGAACGCCATTATATCTTGAAATTGGCATTCCAAATTGAACTCTTCTACGTCCATAAGCTCTTGCTGTTTCTAATAGATTTCTTGATGAACCTACAACTCCGGCTATTCCCAAGCGCTCAATATTTAAAGCGCTAGTCATAACAGTCCAACCATCCCCAGGATCTAGTATCATATTTTCTTCTGGTACTCGAACATCTCTATATCTAATTACTGAATTAGCCATTTCAACATCACCTATTAATGAGTTAATTTTTTCAATTGAGATTCCGGGAAGATCAGTAGGAACAAAAAAAGCTGTTAAATGTCTATAAACTCTCCTCATGTCTGGATCTGAGTTTGCATAAAGCATAAAATAATCACTAATTGCTCCTAAAGTAATATAACGCTTCCAACCGTTCAGGACCCACTCATCTCCATCTTTTTCAGCACTTAACTGAATTCCAGCAGCATCATTACCCACATCTGGTTCAGTAACAGTAATAGAAGCCCATTTCTCACCTTTTACTAATGGAACCATAAATTTTTGTTTTTGTTGTTCAGTCCCAAACAAATGTATCGGGCCGGCTCCAAATACGCTTGTTAACAAAGGGTTTATGTTTATCATTGCCCTTCCTACTTCTTCATTCAAAATAGTATAACCTGCATATCCTTGATCAACTCCACCATATTCCTCTTCAGCTAAAACCATTAAAGGATGGAACCCTTTATCAATACAAAGTTTTGAAGCTTCCCATTGAATTGTCATTGGATCTTTATTCTGCTCAAGAAGCTTAATTGCTCGGGGCTGGAGTTCTGTATCCATAAAATTCTCAACTTCATCTGCGAATTTTTTTGTTCTATCACTCCACCATGGCATATAATCAAACGTCATTTTATTCTAATCCCTCTTTTTTATAATTAGCATATGCATCTTTTCCCATGCCAAATTTTAAATTAACTTCACCAATTTCATTTAAGCCTTGCCAAGATATCTTCGCTAATTTAATCTTATCCCGTTCTTCATAAATATTAATAAGTTTAGTATCTGCTAGTGTTTTTAGAACAGTTTGGATATCTTTTCTCTTCACATCTAATAACTTTGCCATATCAACTGCCTCCATATGAAGCGATTGATTATATTCAAATTGCCTAGCTAATAATTTAAGCGCTTTTAATTCTAATTCTTCGTACAAATCTTACACCTTTTTAATAGTTTATTTTAAACTAAAAATTCTTAAATAATTTAGATTACGTTATATAATAGCTTGAATACATTTAAGAAAATCCTAAAAGGAGTCTTAATTTTTTTAAAGTAAATTTAAGAGGGTAAAAATATTTTGAATAAAATTAAAATATTTAGAAGAATACTAATAATTTTAGTTGGATTTTAACAATTTCAAAGTGAGTATTTCTTGAATTTGAATGAAATTTTTCTCGAATTCTCAAATAACAAGAGGTTAATTGTCTTTAAAAACTTATATGATAAAGAAAAAAGACACAGTCAATTAGAGAAAGAGTTAGATGTCCCAGGATCGGAAATTTCTCGACACCTAAAAAGATTGTTAGAAAAAGATTTAATAATAAAGACTATTGATAACAAATATACGATTTCTAATATTGGCAGAATTTTTTATAGGATAATGGATATTTTTGAGGTTTCAATTAGTTTGAAAGAGTTTTTCAATACACATAATTTAACTTCAATTCCAGTGCACCTTATACTTCAATTAGGTAAATTAAAAACAATAGGAATTAAAAATAAAACATTACAAAATATTGAGCTTTGGTCCAATTTAGTGACTGAATCCCAAAAATTTATTTTTGCAATTTCAGACCAGCTACAAAATTCTCTTTTACCTATTGTTGAAAAAAAAATTAAAGATCAATCATTAGATGTAAGAGCTTTAATAAACCCTGCTCTTGCTAAATCTTATGAAATTCCTAACGAATGGTTAAAATTATTTAAAAACGCTCAGGAATTTTTCAAGAAATTAGATATTTACCAAAATATTCGTTTATTAGATCAACTAAATTTCTCTTTAATAGTATCTGATAAAGGAGCCATACTTTTTTTGAATAAAGATGGTCAAATTGATTATAGTCAGTGTTTAATCGATTCTAATGATTCTTTTAAAAACTGGACAATAGAATTATTCGAATGGTATTGGAAGAAAGGAAAAAATCTGAAACCTTTTATTAAGAGAGAGCTTAAGTCCGTTAATTAAAACGATTTTCACTTATCTGAATTAATACAAATTAATTGGTTCTTATGCCTAAGAAGAAGAAAAATATTTTAAAAAAGATAATAAAAATTGAACTTGAAATGTTTGAAAATGTTAGAACTAGTCAGCCATCTTTATGTCAAGAAAACCCTGTGACATTTAAGTTAATGAGGGAAATGAATCATAGTGCATTATCCATAAGCGTCCTTAAATCATATCTTGAAGATTTAAAAACTGCAAAGTCAAAGGGAAGGAACTTAATGACTGAAAAATATGCCCGTATGAATAAACTTATTCCTGCGCTTAAAGTTAATCCACTAATCCAAAAAATTGTTTCTGTAGAATCAGATTGGATGAATGAATTATCAAATCGATATCCATCAAGTGTAAATCATAAAACAGAATATTTTACTACATATCTCTCATGTGAGTTAGAAACTTATTCTGATAGATCAATTGATTTATATGTAAAAGACATTGAATTAGCAAAAATAAGTGGCATAAGTTTAGCAAAAGAAAGATTTGATCACCTTATTAAAAAATTGGGATATTCATCTTTAGAAGAATTCGAATCCAAAAGAGAATTGTAATCATAGGATAATTTAAATGAATATTCATTTTTTATTTATCAAAGAAATATCAAATCAACTTTTAAAAAACTGATGAAATGCATTTGACTTTTATGAGTTATTAAACCCACTTTTATTATTCCTTTTCTGTCGTTATAATTAAATGAGTTTATTTTAATTATTCAATATAATTTGTAGTATGATAAGTTATGTTTGAAACAGAAATGGTAAAAACAAGTTATAATAAAATTGCTGCGTCTTATTATTCACATAGAGATTTAAACAAATTTAATGGTGAATTGGATAAATTTATTGATCTCCTACCTAAGAATGGGCATGTTTTAGATGTTGGATGCGGTGCTGGAATCCCCACAGGAAAATATTTAGTAAGTAGAGGGTTAAAAGTGACTGGTATAGATATTTCAGATACAATGCTTGAGATGGCTAGGAAAAATGTACCAGAAGCCGATTTTATTAATAAAGATATGAATAAGCTTGATTTTAAAAGAAATTCATTTGATGGCATTATTTCTGTTTATACCTTATTTCATGTTCCAAAAAATAATCACCTGAATATTTTCAAACAATTTTTTAAAATCCTAAAACCCGATGGAATTTTGCTAATTAATACAGGAACTTCTGAATCTGAAGGAGTAAGTAAATTTTTTGGGGAACCTATGTTTTGGAGCAATTATGATCCTAAGAGAACATTGGAAATTGTTAAATCAGTTGGGTTTTCAATATTATTTGAAGGTGTTCTTGTTAGAGGTGGCGAATTTCAATATTGGATATTTGCTAAAAAACTATAAGATTTAAAAAAAATCTAATTTAACTCTAAATTTATTTAAATTAGTTTCTTAATTTTTTCCTGAATTAATTTTGCATTTGGAATGATTTTTTTTTCTAACTTTGGAGAATAAGGAATTGGAACATCTGGGGTGTTAATTCTTATAATTTCTTTCTTTAAATATTGAAAACCCTCTTCTACAACAATAGCTGCAATTTCTGCACTAACTGAACAAGTTTTACAGCCTTCATCAACGATAATTAACTTTCCTGTTTTTTCAACTGAAGCTAGGATTGTTTTTTTATCCAATGGAACTAAAGTCCTTGGATCGATAACTTCACAATGAATATTTTCCTCTGTTAATTTAGTCGCTGCTATCATACTTTCCTGCACCATAGCACCTGTAGCGACTAATGTCACATCATCACCTTCAGTGAAGATTCTTGCTTGACCAAATGGTATTTTGAAATCTTTATCTAAAGGAACATCACCAGTAAGGTAATATGCCCTTTTATTTTCAAAAAAAATTACTGGATCGTCATCCCTCACTGCGGTTTTCATCAAACCTTTAAAATCACTTGCTTCCGATGGCAATATAACTTTTAAACCTGGTACATGCATAAACCATGATTCAAAAGATTGTGAGTGTTGTGCCGCTCCCATTATACCAGTTCCAAATGGAACTCTAATTGTGACGGGGACAGAAATTTGACCTCCATACATATAACTTGCCTTTGCTGCTTGATTCACAATCATTTCCATACAAACCGTCAAGAAGTCTGCAAACATAATTTCTGCAATAGGACGCATACCCGCCATCGCAGCACCAATTGCACAACCTAAAATAGCATTTTCACTAATGGGTGTATCGCGAACTCTTTCAGGGCCGAATTTCTCTAATAAACCTTCAGTTACAAAGAAACAACCACCAAATTTTCCGATATCTTCTCCCATTATGAAAACAGATTCATCCCGTTCCATTTCTTCTTCAATAGCTAATCGTATGGCATCTAAACCTCTCATTGTTTTAGTTTCTTCAACCAATTTAATTCCCTCCATATTTAATTGGTTTTTTGTAAACGTTATCTAAAACAGTGCTTGGATCTGGATTTTTATTTTCTTTAGCAAATTTAAAACTTTCATCAATTTTTACTAAAGTCATTTCCTCAATTTCTTGGATCATAACTTTATCAATGATTTCCCCCCTGATAAGTCTAGTTTTATAAGCTTTTATTGGACATCTATTTTTCCACTCCTCTTTTTCTTCTGGAGATCGGTACTTATCAGGATCCATTATGGTTTGACCCTGCCACCTATAAGTCTTACATTCAATTAATGTAGGGCCTCCCCCATTTCGTGCAATGTCAACTGCTTCCTTTATTGTTTTATATACCTCGATTACATCATTCCCATCAATAGTAAAACCCTTCATTCCGTATCCTTGTGCTCGAATTGAAAAATCTTTAATAGCAGTTGCAGCATGAAAAGGTGTACTCCATCCATACATGTTATTTTCTAAAATAAAGATTACAGGAAGTTTCCATGCAGCTGCTAGATTCATTGATTCATGCAACATACCTTGGTTTGCTGCCCCATCACCAAAAAAAGTAAGTACAACCTTACCTTCATTTCTCATTTTTGAGGCTAAGGCAACTCCAAGGGCTAATGGGGGTCCTGCACCTACAATTCCATTCGCTCCAAGCATACTTTTTGAAAAGTCTGCGACATGCATCGACCCACCACGGCCCTTGCATATTCCACCTTCTTTTCCGTATATTTCTGCCATTAAAGAATTAACATCCCCGCCTTTAGCAATAAAGTGTCCATGACCTCTATGTGTAGAAGTAATATAATCATCTTCATTAATCGCCATACAGGCTCCAACAGCAATAGCCTCTTCACCTGTATAAGTGTGAACTAAAGGTGATTTGATTTTACCAAAATCTTTGGTAATTCTCTGTTCAAATTTACGAATCAATAACATCTTCTTATATATGTTAATTAACTCATCGGAACTCAATTCCTTAGGTAATTCACCACCATTCATTAATAAACACTCTTTTTTATAGTTATAATAATTAATATTATATTAAATTGGATTTGAAATATTTAATTCTTTCTTAAAATTGGCAAATTTAATAATATAGAATTAATAAAATAAAAAAATAAAAAAATAGGTAGATTTGAAGATGAAGAGAAATATTAATCTCTAAATCCATAATAGACATTAATTAAAAGTAATAATGTGTCTCTTAGAGAGATATTAATGAAAGGAATAACTAAGATAATAATATCAAGAGTATATAACATTAATGCAATCAATATCGCAACTAACAAAATGATTGATATTAAGCTTTTTCCTATTGTTTTCCATTTTCTTGCTTCTTTTTGAGATAATTTCTCGATAATATCTTCAGTTGATAAGGATTTATTTCCATTAATATTTTCAATTTCTTCTTTTAGCTTTCCCTTTTTAAGTGCAATTCCAATTGCTCTAAATATAGCTCCAATTATGAATAACACAATAATAATCAAAATATCTTGAAGAGTGTTTGTTGTTACAAAAGGGACATTAGGTCCTAGTAGATTATAAACTAATGTGAATGCTAAAATAATTATTAATGTAATTCTCACTGAGTATTTTGGTAAATATAAAGGATATTTTTGTGTTTTTCTTTCTAATTCCAATTTTTCAGGACTTTTGATATCCTTGATAATCTTTTTTAATTCTTCTTTGATACCTTTTCTCGCTTCAAAGTAAAAAGCAACTAATATAAAAATAGCATTAATTATTATAGGTGGAATTTCTTTACCTTGAATTAAATTATTCAATGGAAAAGATACAATTAATAACGTAATTAATGCTCTTATTGTACCACGTGGTAAAGATAATGGTTCTCCCTCAATTTTTCCCGCTTTACTAAAACGCATTATTATTATCCAAATAATTAGGATTACACCTAAAATCCAAGTGATCATAGTTTTCTCATTTTAATATAATTAGTAATATAGTAATTATTATCTCTATTTTAAAAAAAGTTAATCTATATAGAATATATGGTATATTAGCTTTAAAGCAAATTTCTAAGAACTACATGATTAAACTCTATCTTTCTTTACAATAAATCTAATTTTGGTAAAAATTTAGGGGATTTGCGTATTTGGGTTGATTGCTCAAAAGAATACGCAATTTTGAGTAATTTTGGCTCCTGAAAAGCACCACCAAAAAATGAAATACCAACGGGTAACCCAAAAACATAACCTACTGGAACTGTTATATTGGGATATCCTGCAACTGCTGCAGCAGAAGAACTTCCCTCAGTGAAATGATCTCCATTGACATAATCTATTGGCCAAGCAGCCCCTCCACTTGGAGCTATAATAGCATCTAATTGATGCTCTTTCAAAACTGCATCAATTCCTTCATCTCGAGCTAAACGATGACACTTCTTTAATGCTTCTTTATACTCATCACTCGTTAGGGGGCCTTTTTCGCTTGCCATAATGAATATTTCTTGTCCAAAATAAGGCATAACTTTCTCTTGATGTTCTTTGTTAAACTGGATAATATCATCTATATTCTTTATAGAATTAATAGGTCCATATTTGGCTAAATACTCATTCAAATCATGTTTAAAATCAAATAAAAGGATCTCAAATTCAGGATCCTCTAAATCATCAATAGTTTTAATTTCAACAGGATCTATTATTTCTGCTCCTAGTTCCTTCATTTTTTTAATCGCTCCCTCTATAATTTTATCTATACGATCATTTTTACCAAAATACTTTCGAGCAACACCAATTCTTGCTCCATTCAAGCCATTAGAATCTAAGAATCTCGTATAATCTGAAGGAATTTCTTTTTTATGCTTTATAGTGCTTAAATCATTAGAATCTACCCCTGCTATTATACCCAATAAAATTGCTGCATCTTGAACGGTTCTTGCCATAGGTCCAGCGGTATCCTGATTGTGTGAAATTGGAATAATTCCAGTTCGACTAACTAATCCGATTGTTGGTTTAATTCCTACAATTGAATTAACTTGTGAAGGACATATTATCGATCCATCAGTTTCAGTTCCTATGGCCACTGAACATAAATTAGCTGCGACAGCAACAGCAGATCCAGAGCTAGAGCCACATGGACTTCTATCCAATGAATATGGGTTAAGAGTTTGTCCTCCTCGACTGCTCCAACCACTGGTAGAACGGGTTGAACGAAAATTTGCCCATTCACTTAAATTTGCTTTTGCGAGAATTATTGCTCCTGCTTCTCGTAATTTTTTAACAATAAACGCATCTTCTAAAGCAATGTGCACTTTAAAGGCTAAAGATCCCGCAGTTGTTTGCATCTTATCCGCAGTGTTAATGTTATCTTTAATAATAACCGGAATACCATGTAAAGGTCCACGGATTTTTTTGTTTTTCCATTCCTTATCTAAATTTTCTGCAATTTCTAATGCTTCTGGATTAATTTCAATTATAGAATTTAATTTGGGACCAGATTTATCAACTTCATGAATGCGAGTTAGGTACATCTCAGTTAGTTTCCTAGCAGAGATTTCCCCTTTTTCCATTAAGGCTTGAATTTCATTAATACTATATTCCTTCATTTTTTTACATCCTGATTCGGCTGCATATTCTATTAATGCTAAATTATTGTCGCTGGTACCTAAATTTTTCCGAAAAATATTCGACAATTGAATCTGAAAATTGTCTTTGTTTTAATTCTTCAGTTTTTTTTTTCTCTTGTCTATTTGAATATTTAATAGATTATCCTAAAATATCTCATGTGGGTCACTTTCAATATAAATAACATTTAAGGGTTTTTAGGTTGAAATTAAAAATATATATATTTTTCCCAAAATAACTCATTAATAGAATAGCCATGAATGATGCTGAATTTAAAAAGTATTTGAAAAAAAGAAAAGTTGAGGATCAAATCATTACAAAATTTATTGAACAAATTAAGAATTATGAAAAATTTCTCTCTAAAGAAAATCTAACCCTCGAAATAAGTTTACCTGAAAAAATTATGGAATATTCTGAATATCTCGTCTCGCTGGGTGGAGAATTTATTTTAGATTTCCTAGAAGCAATAATATACTATGCTAATTTTTCTAAGAGATATGAATTTATTACTAAAGTAATAGATATTAGTGAATCTTATAACGCAATGGATAACTTGTACTCGAGAGTAGCAGAATTTTATGGCGAACCTTTAAGGGATGAAATATTTGAAGATTTAATTATTCCCCCACTTGGTATTCATCCTGAAAAGAAACCAGAATTTACAAAGGTTATTTTAAAAAGACTGGAAAAAAAAATTGGGAAGGAAAAAATTGTTGATCTCCTTTCACCATGCCTTCATGGACGACCTCCAGATGATATTGAGGGTGATAAAAAACTCCTAAAAGAAGTTGGGATAGATAGTTTTTTAGAGAAGAAACATCAAGATCTAATAGCAAGACTTGAGAAACATAGAGATGAAGGTACTTTAGAATTTGCACAGAAGATAGACGATGAAATTATCCAATGTGTGAAAGAAAATCAGATGATTGCTGAAGGGATTAGAGATGGAAATATCATATACGTGTCAAAACTTCCTTACCAAATGAGGAAGTTTTTAGATGCTAAAGATGATAGAATGAAGAAATTTTTTATTTGTTATTGTCCTTGGATTAGAGGGGCAATAAAAAATGGTACTGAAAAAGAAATTACAGAAGATTTCTGTCATTGTAGCGCAGGTTGGTATAAGCTTTATTGGGATCAACTTTTCGAGCAATCCATTAAAGTTGAACCTGTACTAACCGCATTAAATGGTGCTCTAGAATGTAAATTCGCAATTCATATCCCTAAAAGTATACTTAATACGAATAAGTGAAAAATTTTTTCCTCCATTTTCCTATTTCACTCATTCCCTAATTCTTTCCTTTAATTCTTTGAAAGCTTTTTTCCAGGCATTTTCAAAGAAATTGCGAGCTTCTTGCCATTCTTGGGTTTTTCTCCAACCTGTATGGAAAAAGTGCATAGTTGTGTTATTGTGGTTAGAACCGCTAGAAAAAAAAAACACTATAACGTGAGTTAACGGATCAGCAGAATTCATAAAGGATTTAAATTGAACAGGTCCCTTCCAATCAAATGAAATAAATTTGTTTAGCTCAATTCCAGTAACTTTACAACCGATGGTACTATTATCTTTGGGATTGCTAGGGTCCCAAAAAAGTTCATACTTGCCTCTAATAATTGGTTCTACATCAGCCTTTTCAGTTAGCCAAGATTCTAATAAATTGTTTTCTGTAAACATCTTAAAAGCTGTATGTACATCACAATTTAATTCTTCTTTAATCATTATGATATTTTCTATATTTATCACCTACCAATTGTAAATTGTATGTTTTCATCTTTCTTAATAGTCTATATCAACGTTAATAGTTAAAATATTTATTACATATTAGATTGATAGTCCATTAGTAATCTAAAAATCATTTTATTTATATCTTAAATTGAATTTTAAGTGTCAGTTCTTATGAGTAACCAAGATCTAATTTTATATGAAATAAAAGGACGTATTGCTACGATTACAATT
>JAEOSD010000065.1 GCA_016840545.1 Promethearchaeota archaeon | reverse complement strand
AAAATAATATCTATATATTCTATATATATGATTTTCATAAAAATTATTCATTTCAGCATCAAATAAAAATATAAAATAAATATATAGATATAATTAATCTAAAATGGTATATATATGGCTAAAAAAATTGAGAAGAATATCAAACAATATTATTCAGACAGAGCATATGAATATGATAAAACTTATTTAAGACCTGAACGCCAAAAAGATATTAAAAAGCTTCATAAGTTGTTAAAGTATCTTTTAAATGGTCATACAATACTTGAGATTGCATGTGGGACTGGTTATTGGACTAAAACTATTGCATCTGTTTCAAAATTTATCATCGCTGTTGATATTAATGAAGATGTTCTTCAAATAGCAAGAAATCGCGGAATTTCTTCAGATAGAGTGATTTTTATTCAAGATGATGTTTATTCATTAAAAAAAATTAGGAATAATTTTACTGCTGGTTTTGCCGGTTTTTGGTGGTCTCATATACCAAAATCTAAATTAAAAGGATTTCTGGAGCAGTTTCATTCAAAATTGCAACCAAACGCTTTTGTAATTTTTATTGATAATCTGCGTGTTGAGGGAAGCTCAACACCAATAAGTCGAATAGATTTTGACGGAAATACTTATCAAGTAAGGAAATTAGAGGATGGTCGAGAATATGAAATATTGAAGAATTTTCCTACAAAGAAAGAAATTCTTGAGACTCTTGGAAATAAAATTAAAAATCTTAACATTAAATTTTTAGAATATTTTTGGATTATTTACTATAATATTTGAAATTGATTCTCGAAAAATAACCTATATTTCAATTAATATTTTAATCTCGTCAAATTTCGTTTCATTTTTCACTATTTTTAGAATTTTTAACAAAAAAACTTCTAAGTTTAAAAATTAGAAATTATAATAAAATTGATTAAATGAATGAAACAGAAGTTAAATTCTCTGAATCGATAGAACATATTAAGATAAAAGAATACCTTTATGCTAATCTCCCGCTTTTTAATTCAATAAAAAATATTGAGCAAGAGTATAGGATAGGAGATCAAACAATTGATTTATTTGTTGAATTAGAAGATTCCAAAAAGATTGCTATAGAAATCCAACATTCAAAGATATATAAAAAGGACTTATTAAATCGAACAAAAAAATATAACCAAAAAGATATATTTGTCCTCTGGATATTAAATGGCAATGGTCCTTATTATTATCGAATTCCCAAAAATGAACAAGGAGTTATAACATCTTCATCAGAAAGAGAATTACATAATTTGTACCAAGGCAGGATTTATTATATTAATATGGCAAAAGACAGATTAGTTGCACCTATTTACGCAATACATTTCGCATCTTATTATGAAAAAAGGATAAGCAAATTTGGATCAATTTATTATAGAAAATCTTCAATCAAAAGAAGCATTGTATGGAATCCTATATATTCATTACATCTCCATACATTTAGGAGCAAAGGGTTTCAATTAGCTCGTTTTAATGATCAAAATTTAAGGTTAAGATGTCAAAATGATTTGATACGACTTCTAAATGCATTTGTATCCTATCAATGTAAAACATCCAGCTCGCCAAAAATCCCAGGTTTGCCTTTAAGTTTCATCATAAAGAAATTATCTAAAATTTATGGTACTTTTTTACTCTTCGATATTTTAAGGCATCTAAAATTTCTAAAGACTCAAGATATTAAATATTTCCTTAATGAAGAATTACAATTTCAAAAATATTTGCTTACCTAAAGATTTTTAGCAATAATCAATAAATATATTTATAATTCTTAATACTATGAATTAGAGAGATAAATCTCAGTGGGATTAGATGGTTTCCGAAAAAAACAAAAATGCAGAGGAATATGTCTTTGAATTTTATGATGAGGATTATGCAGAAAGTTTAGAAGAAAAAATTCCAGAAAAAAAAGAAGAATATAATGAAGTTGATTTTGAAAGTGATTTAAATGAGGAACAACTTGAGGTCGTGAATAAGATCTCGGGCCCAATGTTGGTTATTGCTGGGGCCGGATCAGGCAAAACTCGCACCATTGTTTATTCAGTCGCTAAATTACTATTGTTAGGAGTAAAACCTAGCCAAATTATGCTAGTTACATTTACTAATAAAGCAGCGAATGAAATGATTAAAAGAGTAGAATTACTTCTAGGAAAAAGACCGAAAGGAATATGGGCCGGGACATTTCATTCAATAGCTAATAGATTTCTTAGAATGTATGCTAAAACAATGGGTTTAAAGCCTAATTATATTATTATGGACGAAACAGATTCAAAAGGATTAATGAAACTTGCTATTGAACAAGCAAAGGTGAAAGAAGAGCTCGAAGAAAGATTTCCCACAGCAGCAATGTGTAAAGATATCTTATCGTATTCCATTAATTGCAACAAAAAAGTTCGAGAAGTCATTCAATGGAAATATAATCAATTTGATAGTGAACCAGTTATCTTAAAATTACAAGAAGTTTATAAAATTTATAGAAAGAAAAAAGCAGATGATAATCTTGTTGATTTTGATGATTTATTAATTTTTTGGAACAATTTACTTGATGAGAGGTTTGTAGCAAAATTAGTAGCAAAACGTATAAAATATATTTTAGTGGATGAATACCAAGATACAAATTATATTCAGGATCAAATCATTTATAAAATCGCCAAAGAAAATCCAGAACATAACGTAATGGCTGTTGGAGATGATGCTCAAAGCATTTATGCCTTTAGAGGTGCTAATTATGAAAACATTTTGAAATTTGAAAAGCGCTATAAAGATTGTAACAGATATACAATTACTTATAATTATCGCAGTATCCCTCAAATTTTGGAATTAGCTAATAACTCGATTAAACACAACAAAAAGCAATATCAAAAGAAAATGAAAGCAACAAGGCAAAATAGCATTAAACCTTATCAAGTAAATGTTGGTGATGATTGGGATCAAGCCCGGTTTATTGCCAATCAAATACTCAAATTACGAGCAGATGGTTTCGAATTAAATGAAATGGCTATACTTATTAGGGCTGGTTCTCATTCTATGAGAGTTGAGATGGAATTAAGAACGAAAAATATTCCTTATGAAGTACGAGCGGGAGTTGCTTTTTTCGAAAAAGCCCATATTAAAGATATGCTAGCTCATTTAAAAGTAATAGAAAATCACTATGATGAGATTTCATGGATGAGGATATTTTCAATAATTCCTGGAATTGGAACTAAATCAGCGATAAAATTATTTGAAGCAATTTCTAAAACTAATTATCCGATTCAAAACATATCAAGTAAATTATTTATTGAAGAAAATCTAAAGGGTTCGAAAATCTCTAAAATGGGTATAAAAAATCTTGTATCTTATACAAAAAATATTTTGTCCTTTTCAGCTGAAGATAAAGCTGATGAGGC
Organism: Promethearchaeota archaeon; assembly: GCA_016840545.1. Classification (GTDB taxonomy): domain Archaea; phylum Asgardarchaeota; class Lokiarchaeia; order Sigyniarchaeales; family SOKP01; genus SOKP01. The sequence continues at coordinate 13,143 of JAEOSD010000065.1, read as the reverse complement.
TATTAAGGATCTTATTCCTATTCTTGAAGATCATATTAAAGCTAAATTTGAAAATTGGCAGGATAGGTTGGATGATCTAATCCAATTAAGTATCTATGCTAAAAACTTTCCATCTGTTCAAAAATTCTTAGAAAACTTAAGTTTGAATTACTCTAATTTGGAATCCAAGACAATAATCGCTGAAAACCCGCAAATTGACGAAAAACCCTTGATTCTATCTACAATACACAGGGCTAAAGGGCTTGAATGGCGAATTGTATTTATTCCTATGTTATGTGAAAATTTTTTTCCCTCAAGCAGAGTCATAGGAGATCCAGAAGCCATTGAAGAAGAAAGACGCGTATTTTATGTAGCAATCACTAGAGCAAAAGATGAATTATATCTGATATCTCCATCTATTATACAAACGTTTAGAGAATCTCAACTTGTAAAAGTTTCACAATTTATATCAGAATTGAACGAAAAGGTATACCAGAAATCCTCAGTGGATTTCAAATCAAAGAAAAAGAAAGTTAAAAAAGCAAGTTTTACATCAGCTTATGATTTAGTTGAAAATAATAGCTAAATAAATCATAAACAAATTTAAACTCCCTAAAAATTTTTGAATTCTTTATATTTTATATAACTATATAACTATATAATAGGCTATAATAGCATAGTGAGAAAAGTAGTCTGAATTGCAAAATGAAGCAAGTTGCATTTAAATTTCTAATGCTTGGAGATGGAGGTGTTGGAAAAACAACACTTTTACATAGATATGTTAAGGGAAAGTTTCTAGATACATCAACAATGACGATTGGAGTTGAATTTCTCACTAAACAAACCAAATTAGATTCCACGAATTGCCAACTTATTTTATGGGACTTATCTGGGCAAGACCGTTTCAGATTTATGATTAATCGATATATTAGAGGAGCAGCAGGAGCTTTATTGCTTTTCGATATTACTAATATGACTAGTTTTGTAAATATAGGAAAGTGGGTACAACTGGTAAAAAAACAGTATAAAGATTTACCAATAGTTCTAATTGCTGCTAAATGCGATTTAGAGGAATTTTCTATGGTTGCTGACATCTACGCCAAAAAAACTCAAAAACGTTTTGGTATGGTTGATTATATTAAAACATCTTCTAAAAATGGATTAAATGTGGATAAAGCATTTGAATCCTTGGCAAATTATGTAATTAAATCTAATAAATTGATCTCAAAATAGATGCAATATTAGTGCTAATCACTATATTTAGTTTATAGAGAGTATAGATGTTTATATATAGAATAAAAATTTTTTTCTGTTACAAATATTTTATCATTAATAATTATCCAAAATTGGCTAAATATTTCATAAATCTAGACTATATAGAATCTATATTATAAATATCTAGCTATAATCTATGTCGAGATTTCTTTTATTTCTTTGAATACCTTTCTATTTAACTAAAATCTATTGAGATACAAAAATGGAAAAAAAAAGTATTACATATCTGGCAATAATTGGAATGATTGCCATGTTCTTTATTGGTTGGGGAGTTACTTCTCTTTTAACTCCTGTAGGAGGAGAACAGAGAGCAACTTTTGTAATTACAGGTTCAACAACTACTGAACCATTAATTACTGAATGTGCTGATCAATTTATGGCGATTAATCCAAATGTAGATATTTCAGTATCAGGTACAGGATCTGGCTCAGGAATTTCAGATACTATTAACGGCCTAAATGATATTGGTATGTCATCAAGAAATATTAAAACTACTGAAAATGACACAGCTGGGGGTACTTTAATTGATTACAAGTTTGCCAAAGATGGTATTGCTATAATAATTAGTGCTACTCATCCTAATGCAACTTGGCTACAAATAAATGGACTTACTATGGATCAAGTATTCTTAATCTATAATGGGACTTACAACACATGGGATGATATTAATCCCTCATTGGTAGCTCAATCCATTGATGTTTACACCAGACCTGACGGTTCTGGTACTAGAGGTTCATTTGAAGAATTAGTAACTAAAGATAGTGAAGAACTTGGTGATAATTCTGGATATCAGACTTCAGTTACAGGATATATAGAAGTAGCTTCCAATACAGTTATGGCTCAACAAGTAGGTTTAAACTCATATGGTTTTGGATACTGTGGACTTGGTTTCGTTGATGCTAATCTTATTGCAGTTCCTGTTAATGGAGTTGTACCTTCGGTTGCAACTATTTTAGATGAAACTTATGCAATTTCTCGATCTTTACATATGTTAACCAATGGACCTGCTACTGGATGGGTACAAGCTTTTATTGATTTTGTTTATGGTCCATATGGGCAAAAAGTAGTAGAAGATGAAGGCTTTATCCGAATTTGGTTTTAAATTTTTAATTTATTTTTTTTAATTTCTTTTCACTTCTAATTAATCATTTATGAATCTAAATCCTATCCAATATGTCTCGATTCTATATATTTTCTATATGCTATATATTTCACAATAATTTATTGCGATTATAAATATATTAAATCCTACTTTCACTTCTATGAAATAATTAAATAAACTAAACGTCAGGGGAAGATGTTTTTTATTTGAATTTTTTGGGTTATTAATGACTTAATAAATAAACTCTTGATTAAGCTATGGCTACTGAAACCGTCTATGATCAGATATTGTACAAAGAAGATTTATCTTATTTAAAAAAAAATAGAGATCCTATTATTAAATGGACGTTATTCGTTTTTGCTTCTATAGCAACTATTTTTGTGTTTTTAATTATAATTTTCTTATTCATAAACGGAGCTCCCTTTTTTGCTGCTGTCCCTCTAAATGATTTTCTTTTTGGTACAAATTGGCTTCCTACAGCTGGAGATTTTGGTGCCTTACCTATTATAGTTGACACGCTTTTAGTAACATTTGGTGCAATTATTATAGCTTTGCCATTGGGATTAGCAACGGCGATTTTTATAGCAGAAATTGCTCCACCTAAACTTAGAAAGGCTCTAAAATTCACTGTGGAGATATTGGCAGGTATTCCATCTATTGTTTATGGATTTTTTGGGCTTATTGTTTTAAACGTTATTATAAAAGATATATTCGGTCTACATTATGGAAATTCATGGCTTTCAGGCTCTTTTATATTAGCAATAATGGCATTACCGACAATTGTCTCTGTTTGTGAGGATGCAATAAGAGCCGTTCCAGATTATTATAGAAACGCTTCTTATGCGATGGGAGCAACAAAATGGCAAACTATACGTAAAATAGTAATTCCTGCAGGTATGTCTGGTATTACAGCTGCTATTATTCTGGGTATTGGCAGAGCTCTGGGAGAAACAATGGCAATGTTATTAGTAATTGGGAATTGCAAAACTTTTCCTGAACCATTAACAAATCTGTTAGATTGCGTAGCAGTAATTACCTCAACAATAGCCGCAGGATGGGGTCCTACTGAACAAGGTAGCTTAGAACAAAGAAGTTATCTGGCCTTAGCAATTTTTCTCTTTTTAATGACGCTTATCATAAATACAATTGCTAATCTCATATTAAGTAGAATTCAAAGAAAATTTTCTGGTGAAAGATCAAAAAAAAGATTTTCAGAATTTAGAGAGTCCAAATTATATAAATATATGCAGAAATATAAACAACTGCTATTAACAATAATTATTTCTGGATTATTCATTTTAATCCCAATTGATTTTGTCTCAAGAGTAATAGGAGTATCAATTTGTATAGGATTAAGCTTTTTGATGTATATTCGTAAAAAAGTCCCCCAAAACAAGAAGAAATGGATTACTTATGGGATAATTATAGCATTTGTAGGATGGGTACTCAGTACCTGGATTGGGATTCTCCTTGCAATAACAATATGTGTCCTAATTTTAGGTACAATTTATGTAATTAGAAGAATTTCTACAGTTTCTCAACAAAGGTTGTGGTTTTCAATTATTTATCTATTTTCTTTATTAGCGGTAATTATTGTTGGAATTTTAGTATCCTATATAGTTGTTAGAGGTTTCCCTGTATTACTTGAACCAGATTTTCTTACAGGTTTTCCAAGTGATAATGGGAGAGAGGGAGGAATCCTTCCAGCAATTGTGGGCACACTTGAGCTTACATTAGGATCGATCGCTTTTGCACTTCCTCTCGGAGTATGTGCTGGAATTTATCTTTCTGAATATGCAAAAAATAATCGAATCACTAAAATTATCAGGGCAGGAATTGATAACTTAAATGGTACACCCTCAATTGTATTCGCTTTATTTGGATTTGTATTTTTTATATTATTTTTTGGACTAGGACGAAGTTTGTTAGTAGGTATTTTAACCTTAGGATTAATGATTCTTCCCACAATAATAAGAACCACTGAGGAAGCTGTTAAAGCAATTCCTCAGTCGTTTAGAGAAGGGAGCTTAGCTTTAGGATCAAGTAAATGGCAGGGAATTGGAAAAATTGTATTCCCCGCTGCTATACCTGGAATTATTACAGGTGCCATTTTAGGAATGGGCCGTAGTGCGGGAGAAACTGCCCCAATAATGTTTACTGCAGTCAGATCTTCTGCAAGGTGGATTACATTTTCTCTTTTTGAACCAGTTATGGCTCTCACTTATCATTTATATCGGTTAAATACAGAGGTTTTGGACGCTGTAGATAAGGCCGCTGGTACAGCTCTAACTTTATTAATATTAGTATTACTATTATACGCTTTTGCGTTTATTATAAGATCTAGATATGAAAAAAGAAAACAGTGGTGATGTTTTTTTGGTATTGAAATTTAAAAATAAAAATAAGGAAAAAATTAGAAACAGATACAATGAATATAACGATGAATTTGTGATAGAGACCAAAGAATTGAATCTTTGGTATGAAGATAATCATGCTTTAAAAAATATAAATATGAAATTTCGAAAAAATAAAGTAACTGCTATTATTGGACCATCTGGATGTGGTAAAAGTACATTGCTAAGATGCTTTAATCGAATGAATGATGTAATTGAAGGTTGCAGAATTGAAGGTGAGGTGCTTTTCAAGGGAGAGAATTTATATAACAACAATGCGGACATAAGAATAAATAGAAAAAAGATAGGAATGATTTTTCAGAAACCGAATCCTTTTCCCATGTCGATTTATGATAATATTATCTATGGTCCAAAGATACATAAAATTGAAGATAATGAAATATTAGAAGAAATAACTGAGAACTGCCTTAAAAGAGCAGTTCTATGGGACGAAGTGAAAGATAGATTAAAAGATACAGCAATGAGTCTATCCGGAGGCCAACAACAAAGATTATGTATTGCAAGAGCCCTCGCAGTTGAACCAGAAATCTTATTAATGGACGAGCCTACTGCTTCGCTTGATCCTATTGCTACTCAGAAAATTGAAGATTTAATCTTTGAATTAAAAAAAGAGTGGACTGTTATAATAGTGACCCACAATATGCAGCAAGCAGCGCGTATCTCAGATTATACAGGTTTTATGTATCTCGGGGAGTTAATTGAGTATGGAGAAACAACCCAGATATTTGAAAATCCTCACCAAAAGTTAACAGAAAATTATATAACAGGTAGATTTGGATAGGTGTAAATCATGGCTACTAAAATGCGAGGTCAAATTTTTGATTTGAAAAAGGAAGTAGTAGAGATGGGGCACTTAGCTTTAGAAATGCTGAACGATGGCATGAAAGCATTAGTTTCCCAAGATATAGAATTAGCTAAAAGAACTGAAAATAAGAAACATAAAATTCGAGAATTAGATGCTGATATTGAATCTAAAGCATTAAAAATAATTGCATTATACCAACCAATGGCGATTGATTTAAGGAGACTAGCTACTATTCTAAAAATTATTACATACTTAACGAGATTAGGAAGGTATGGTAAAGATATTGCTTCAACAGTGGAAGAATTATCAGGAAATTCATATCCTGCGCCTTTTGTTAATCTCCAACATATGTGGGAACATGTTGAAATTATGGTAAAAGATGCATTAAGAGCTTTTGAAGAATCTGATATCAAATACATTCAAGATTTTGAGGAACGTGATGATGAAGTAGATGAAATGAGATGGAGTATTTTTAGGGAGTGTATCTCTTATATGATGGAAAACCCTAGAACCATTACACCTTGTTCATTTTTTGCTATGATTGCTCGATATTTAGAGAGATGCGGAGATCATGCTTGTAAAATTGCGGAAAAAGTGCATTATATGGTTACTGGTGAACACAAGGAAATTACCTAAGACTTATTAAACTTGGAAGCAAATTTTTTAAACAATAATTTAATGATAAAATTAAACAAAAATTAAATAGCCTAAGGAGATTTTGATGGATTCATATAATAAATTGCCTAACGCTGAAATTAAACCTAAAGGACAAATAACAAGAAAGTTTTTAGAGTTAGGAATTACAACTTTCAAGGAAGCTTGTGATTATGTACATAATATTGAATATGGGTATAATACAAATTATGATGACAAATTGATATTTTTTAAAGAGAATATGGGTACATGTACATCTAAACATGCAGTTATTGCTGGACTTGCAGAAGAATTAAATATACCCCTCTATAAACACATTGGTGTGTATAAATTTACTGAAGAAATCTCAACTGGGGCAAACATTATTTTAGAAAAATATGATATCCCATATGTGCCTATGGTACATTGCTTTTTAGTATATAAAGAGTATCGATTTGATCTAACAGAAGGGAATTGTAACGGAAAAAATACTTCTATCGAGAATCTTATCCATGAACAAAAAGTAGAACCTTTTATTAGTAGAAAGGATGAATATTTACTTTTTAAAAATGTCTTAAAGGAAAAAATTCTACCATCGAAAGAAATGGAAGGAAAAAGTGAAAGATCTCTACTAAAAGCGAGAGAGGAATCTATTATTCTTTTGAAAGAAAATACAAAAAAGCAAAAATTAGAAAAATCCCAATAATGCTACTATTTTTTTCTTGTTATTTATCTCATTAAAACTATATTTTGATTTAATTAGATTTAATAATAAGTTTTAATATCATAAATATACAAAAATTAAGATATATTTTAATTGAGTAGAGTAATTTTAACGTTTTTACTTCAACATTTTATGAAATTTATCTGAACTTTCATTAACCTTAAAATTTAAAGTGTGGTAAATAAATGAAAAAAACTGAAAAGAATAAGTTTAAGCTCTGTATATGTGGTGATGGTGGAGTTGGAAAGACTTCTCTAACCCATCGGTATCTTAATAAGGTTTTTAAAGAAGATCTTAAAATGACTATTGGCACAGATCTTAGCGTAAAAGATCTAGAAGTCGATGGTCATAAAGTCACACTTCAAATTTGGGATTTTGCGGGAGAAGAACGTTATAAAATATTATTTCCAAGTTTTGTAAAGGGCGCTCAAGGTGGAATCTTCATGTTTGACCTCACTAGGTATGTGAGCTTAAAAAATATTGACAGTTGGCTCTCGATTTTCGTTGAAGAAATGAAAGCTTCTAAAAACCATATTCCAATAATAGTAGTTGGAGGTAAATTAGATCTAGAAGAAAAGCGATCCGTTCCAACAGAAGAAGGAATAGAAATAGCAAGATCGAGTAATTTACAAGGGTATTTTGAATGCTCGGCCAAAACAGGGGATAATGTAGATAATATTTTTGAAAATATTGCCAGATTAATGCTTATGGAAGAAGGCATAATTGAAAAGGATGATATCATAGGTTAACATTTCAAAATTTTATTTTTTTTAAAACAGGATATCTTCTACCTATTCCAAAAGCACTTTCACTAACTTTTATTGTTTGCACTAATTGTCTTCGCTTATATTCTGAATTTAAATATAGTTTTCTCACGTGGTTGATCGTTTTTTGGTCTATCCCTTTATCTTTAAGATGATCCAATTCAGAACCAATTCCATGTTTTATTATCTCCTCCAAAATTACATCAAGAGTTCCATAAGAAGGTAAGGAATCCTCATCCTTTTGGTTATTCCGTAATTCTGCTGTGGGTGGTCTCTCAATTATGCCTTTTGGAATAATTTCTTGTTCTTTATTTATCCATTCACATATTGAATAGATCTGAACCTTTAATAAATCTCCTGGTACATTTTTCCCTCCATTTGTATCTCCGTAGAGTGTACAATACCCTACTCCAATTTCAGATTTATTCCCAGTTGAAACTAATAACCAATTAAATTTATTAGAATAATACATAAGAATCGTGGCCCTTATCCTAGCTTGCAGGTTTTCATCCGCAATATCGAACTTTAACTTTCCTAGATTTTTTTCAATATCATTTTCATATATGTCAAATAACCCATCTATAGGGTGGACTCGATAGTTAATATTTAGATTTCTAACCAACTTTTCAGCAAGATCGAGACTTTCTTGAGATGTAAACCTAGTTGGCATCATGATCGCATTTACTTTATCAGAACCGAGGGCTTTAGCACAAATATATGTTGTAAAAGCGGAATCTATCCCACCACTTAATCCTAAGACAACCCCATCAAAAACATTGCTTTTATGATAATAATCATATAAATTCAATTTCAAAGCACCTACTACTTCTTCTCTCCAATCTATTTCATAATTCTTTTCCTTAATAGGCTTAGCATTGTCTATTACTATTTCTACTGATGATATATCTTCTTCAAATGCTTTTGCTTTATAAGCGATTTGTCCAAATTTATTAACAACAAAACTTTGTCCATCATATACAATTTCATCAATACCTCCAACCATATTTATATATATTATTGGGATTGAGAATTCTTTTGCTTTTCTACATATAATCTCTTTCCTTATTCTGAATTTATTTATATGATATGGAGAGGCATTAATCACTATTAAAATATTAGCTCCATTTCCTACTAAATACTTTGCTACCTTAATTTCATAATTCTCATCCCAAATATCTTCACAGATTAATATCCCAATTTTCAAACCTTTAATTTGTATTGGATCAAAGTTATCATCAAATGTGAAATATCTTCTTTCATCAAAAACATCATAGTCAGGTAAAATTCTTTTATTTACAATTGCTTTAATAATCTTATTTTCTATAATAACAGCAGAATTATAAAATGGATGCACTTTCTCCCTTATTTTTTTGGGTTCTGTAAAGGTTCCAAGAATAATTATCGCTTTAGAGTTTAAATTCTTAATTTTTTCAATACTCTCTCTATTTCTCCTTCTTATTAAAGGATCGTGAATATGATCCATGAGTGGATACCCAACAAGGCTCATTTCTGGAAACACAATGATATCAGCATCTTGATTGTTTTTAATTATATTTATGATTTTTTTGGTGTTATAGCCTAAATCTCCTACGATTGGATTAATTTGCCCAAGTACTATTTTTAAATTAGAATTTTTCATGTTAGAATCATAATTTTATAAGTATTTAATCTATATTTACAACTTATAGAATTTATATTAATTAAGTAGTTTAAAAGATTAATAAATTATAATTAAAAAATATAAAGTCTATTGATAATACATTAGTTCTAATATATAATATAAAGATTGTATTCATTAGAAAATAATAGATTTCATATTTATCAATGCAGAATAAAAAAAGTAACCCAATTTATACGAACTACGTGGAATTTTCTCCTGGAAGAGATCCCTTTGAAAAAAGCCGTAAAAAAGGCTCTCGGCGGTGGATATTATCACATATTTTTTATGGGTCTAATAAATTATTCATTATAATTGTATTATTCACTACAATTATTGCATCAAATCTCTCCTCTATCACATTAGTTGTCATTGGAAATGCAGTAACAGATTTCTTAATTGGTAATGAATCCAGTTTACAATTCTATGTAATTACAATCTTATTATTAAGTATAGGAACTCCTATTTTACGTTTAATAAATTATATGTTACGTGAAGTAATTGCTCAAAGATTAGAAAGGGATTGTCGAAAAGAGTTTTACGCAAATTTGCTTGGTAAGAGTCAATCATTTCATGATCAACAAAAGATTGGAGAACTTATGGCCCGTGCTACAGATGACGTGCGGACAATGAATTATTTAATTAGCCCAGCAATCTCATTAATATTTGAATCGTTCACAGCGTTAATAATACCTTTATTTTATATTGTTTCTTTTTACCCCTCACAATTAATTTTTGCTCCTTTAATTTTTACAGTATCGTTTTACTTTTCTTTAAAATCGTATATCAAAAAAATTGGACCAGTTACAGGAAGGTTGCGTAGTTTTTATGGAATGATGAATGCTACTTTAAACGAAGCACTTACTGGAATTGAAGTAGTTAAAGCAACAGCTCAAGAATATAAAGAAAGTGAAAAATATTTTGAACATGCTAAAAGTTATCGCGATGCATTTGTTGAGCAAGGATATATTGAAGCAAAATATCTACCTATACTGCTTTTAGCTTTAACCATAACTGGAGGTTTAATACATGCTATAATACTTAATTTTTATGGTCTAATCAATATTGGACAAATTATTGCGTATTTAGGATTATTAGCATTGTTACGTTTCCCTACATTTATTTCTATTTTTGTTTTTGCTATAATACGACTAGCTGTCTCAAGCGCACAGAGATTGCTTGAATTAATGAATATAAAGACAGAAATAGATGAAAATATTGAAGGATACTCAAAATTAATAGAAGGTGATATCAAATTCGAAAACGTTACTTTTTTTTATCCTGGGAATGAAAAACCTGTATTGAAGAATGTAAGTTTTGAAATTCAAGCTGGTCATACTTTAGCAATTGTAGGAACAACAGGATCAGGTAAAACAACTCTAGCTAAGCTAATATCACGATTATATGATGTTAATGAGGGTAAAATTCTGATTGACAACATTGATATACGTAATTATGCATTAAAATCACTGAGAAATCAAATTTCCCATGTAGATCAAGATGTATTTTTATTTTCTACAAGTATATTCGAAAATATTTCATTCGGCCATGCCAGCTCGATTGAAAAGGTAATTGAAGTAGCTAAAGAAGCTCAAGCTCATGATTTCATCTTAAATTTACCTGAACAGTATGATTCTGAAGTTGGTGAACGAGGTGTTCAATTAAGTGGCGGTGAAAGACAAAGAATTGCTATTGCTCGTGCGTTTCTTGTAGATCCTAAAATTTTAATATTAGATGATTCCACTTCAGCCATAGATTCTAATACAGAAGACCAAATACAAAAAGCAATTCGAAATATCCTTAAAAATAGAACAACAATCCTTATTACACACCGTTTAAGTCAAATTCGATGGGCAGATTTAATAATTGTATTAAAAGCAGGAGAAATTATAGCAAAAGGAACTCATGAAGAACTTTTAAAGACTTCAGAAGAATACCAGAGAATATTTATCAAAAAATTTGATGTAAAGATAGAAGAACTAATCAAACAATGTGAGGAGACTTAAAGTATGGCTTATGGTTGGGATTTAGAAGCAGAAGAATATGACCGAGAGTTTTCGGATAGAGCTTTGTTAAAGCGTATTTTATCGTATTTCGGTCCATATAAACGTTCTATGGCAATAGTTATCTTTTTTATAACAATATCATCACTTACATCCGCTTTCGTCCCAGTTTTAATAAGTGTAATAATTAACAATTTAGAGACAAATAAAAATATTTTATATCTAATTTTTATAGTAATTCTTATTCTCATTTTAAATCTTTTAAGTTGGGTATTTAATTATTTCCAACAGCGTCATTCTTTTCGAGTGGTAGGTGGCGTTGTCTTAGATCTTAGAAGAGATGCAACAAATGCTGTATTAAATCATGATCTTTCCTTTTTTGACAGAAATCCCACGGGAAAAATAGTTAGCCGAGTTAACTCTGACAGTGATACTTTTGGGACAACTGTGGATTTGTCTATTCAATTAGTATCTTCAATTTTAATAGTTCTTTTTTTACTTATTATAATGTTCTTTATAAACCTTATATTGACTTTAGCAATGATTATCTCAGTTCCCATGTTTTTTGTATTAGCATTATCATTTCGTAAAATAGCTAGAAAAAGAACATTATTAGGGCAAAGAGCTTTAGCATCTGTTAATGATTTTGTTAAAGAGAGCTTTTCAGGTATTCGAATAGCAAAAACATTTCGTCAAGAAGAGAAATTATATGAAAAGTTTAATAAAGTAAACGATACTTCTTATAAAGTTAGTTTAAGAAGAGCATTTGTATTGAACGCCATCTTTCCTTCCTTAGGAATTATTCAAGGAATTGTGATAACCTTATTGGTATTTTATGGAGGTAATAGTGTTTTAGGAGGGGAAATCAGTGCTGGAGATCTGAATTTATTTCTGCAAGGTTTAAATTATTTATTTTTTCCATTATTGTCGATTGCCTCTTTTTGGCCTACTTTTCAAGCTGGAATGTCCGCATCAGAACGTATTTTTGCTTTAATAGATACAGTACCGATAGTAGTTCAAACTGATAATATTGTGCCATCTCGATTAAAAGGGGAAATAGAAATCAAAAACTTGATATTTCATTATGAAAAAAATAAAAAAGTCTTTGATAATTTTAATCTTTCAATTGGACCTGGTGAATCAGTAGCAATCGTTGGACATACTGGCGCAGGAAAGTCAAGTCTAGCTAAACTTATAGCGAGGTTTTATGAGTTTCAAGGAGGAGATATTTTAGTAGATGGCATAAGTATTAGGAATTATGATTTAAAAGAATATCGCACTCAAATAGGAATAATTCCTCAATCTCCCTTCCTCTTTGCTGACACAATTGAAAATAACATTAAATATTGTTGTAAAAATGCTAATAGAGAGGATGTATATAATGCTTTAAATATAACTAGTGGGATTGATTGGATTGAAGATATATCAAATGGATTAGAAACCAATATTGGTGAAAGAGGAAGTCGCTTATCAATGGGACAACGCCAATTAGTTGTTTTTGCTCGTGTATTGCTTGAAGGTCCTTCTATCCTTATCTTGGATGAAGCTACTGCTTCAGTAGATCCATTCACTGAGACAAAAATTCAAGATGCACTACAAAAGACGATAGAAGGAAGGACCTCCATAATTATAGCTCATAGACTTTGGACAGTTCGGCATGTTGACCGCATTATCGTTCTTGATAATGGTAAAATTATAGAAGAAGGTAACCACGAGATCCTAATGGCAAAAGGTGGAAAATATGCAGAACTTTATAATACTTACTTTAGACACCAATCTCTGCAATA
>JAEOSD010000184.1 GCA_016840545.1 Promethearchaeota archaeon | reverse complement strand
AATACATATGTTTGTACCGGTGAATTCAAATATTTTAGTCTCAAAAATAACCATTTTAAGAATTTTATAGTGCCTCAAGAAATCTAATCTGAATTTATTAGATACTGAAGCCCCATATAAAAAATTTGAAGGTATAATATAAATCAGATCTTCAATTCCGCTTCTTAAATCATTTAGCATAGCAATTTGATATAAATCTTGATAACCATTATTATCCTTTTTAAAATAATAGAGTAGTTTTTGAGTTTCAGAATGCTTTTTGATGTATCCCAAATAAAGATATGGTGGATTAGTTATATGGTAGACTGGAAAATTCATTTGTTTTAGAAATTCTGGAAAACTTTCAAGATTGTCCCTAAGAAAAATATTTTGTTTTGCAATTACCTCAGATATTCCATAAGATTCAGCATTTTTAATACATCTATTAACCATTTCTTCTTGTATATCAAATAAAAAGATATGATTTAAGAAAAAATGTTTTCTCTCATTTTGAGAGATAAAATTTAAGATTGGTAAAATTAAATTTCCTTCACCAGCATAAAGATCAACCCAAATATAGTTTTTTAAATCTTGTTTTATTTCAGGATAGATGTATTTATAAAATATATCTTTTGATGTTAAATGCATTCCAAATTTTCGGCGATTCCTAATTTCTTGAGAATCCATTTGGTTATTAGTCAAATCTTAAGAAAAAATGATTATTTATTATCATATATTATATTTTGGATTTTTATAAATACCATACTTCCAATTAAACACAATATCGAAAATTGGTCTCCAATTTTTTTAATAAACTATTTGAATTATTTTTTATTATAAAGGGAAACTCATTTCCTTGAAAAAAAATTAATTTTAAAGTTGATAAATATGAGTTATTCGGAAAATGAAATGATTAATAATTATCTTGAACAAGTAAGAAAGAAATTACCAGAATGGTTAAAACCAAAAAAAGAAGAAGTCAAAGTGATATTAGATGATCTAAATAATCAAATTTTAAATGAAGCAATAAATATTTCTGGTGGTGAAGACCCAACTGCGGCAGATATTCAACAAGCATTAATACAAATTGGCTCTCCTGAGAGTATTGCTAGGATTTACAAAAAACGTGGCACTCCAAAACTATATATAACTGAAGAACTTTTTGAATTCTATTTAAGAACAATGTTCTTCTTTTTTGCTGTAGTACTTATTATAAATATAATAATTGCCATTTTTAAGTTTATCTTCCAACCTGGGATGTGGTTGGAAGCCTTAGGAGGTATGTTTACTGGTATTTGGATTGGCTTTTTAATCACAGCAGTCGTAATAACTATAGTTTTTGTTTTCTTCTCTATACAGGGATTTCTTCCTGAAGATTTTGGAGTTATACCATCTAGGCTTGCTTTAGTTTTTCCATTTCATCTCTCAGAACGGGAATTACAAGAAACTAAAGAGTATACTAAAGAAAGTCTTGAACAATCCAGAGAAAGAGCTAAAGTTATAATTGCTGAATCTCGAGCTAGAACAGAACATAAATTAACTGAAATTGAAGCTTTAAGGCAAGAAAGGTTAGCAGCTGCAGAATTACGCAGAGAACAAAGGTTATTAGAGTCAAAAATACGTAGAGAAGAGAGATTAGAAAGAGCAAAACGCCGAAGAGAAGAAAAAAAAGAAATTGCCAAAGCAAAAAGAGAATTAAAAAAAAAGCAACCAGTTACAGTAGGACAACTGATTTTTGGTGCTGCTGGTGGAATAATCTTCGGATTATTCTTAATAATACAACCCTTTGCTGAAATTGTTTTATTTCATATAGAATTTCTTGATTGGCTTAAATTATTTGGACTTTTGATTTTTATAAGTGGTTTATTTAATCTTGTTAGATTAGCTGCTGGAGTTGGAAATTATACCGGGCAACAAATAACTTTAGGAATATTAACAATTTATAATGCGGGATATATTCCTTTGTTTCTTTTCTTGATAGATAAACCCCACATTTTTCCAATTTCTTTATTCTCAGGTGGTACCGTTCCAATTATACCATTAGATTCTAGTAACTTAGCATATATTATTTATTTCTGGGTAATAATTGCAATAGTAGTAGGAATTATTATAGGAATGGTTATTAATTTCTATAAAATTTATAAATTTCAAAATTTGAAAAAAGAATATTAAATTATTTCTTTTCTTTTTTTTTAATTTAAGTTTTTAGTCAATTTTAAAGCCTAAAATTAATTATAATAGAAAATGAGTCAATTAAATCGTATTATGATTAAATTCAAACATATTCATAACAAATTTGTAAATGAAAAAGTTGTAAAATTTTGTATCATAAGCTCATTATTCATCTTTTTATTAGGATTATTCATTGCTACAGTAATAGCAGTTAATTTGGGTCCAAGAGGCTATAATATTTGGGATAATTTCATAAGCGATTTGGGATCAATTAGACATACTCCTGCTCCATTCATATTAGATATTACTTTCATGATAACCGCAGTTCTTCAAGTTCCAATATATTCTTACTTCATCAAAAAAACTTTATTAAATCATATAAAAAGTAATTTAAATCCAAATAATATGATTTCAAAGAAAGTATCATTTTCAACTATAAAAAGGTTAGCCAATATCAGTCTATTTTTTCTAATCCTTTCTTCAATAAGTTTCTTTGGTGTTGGGGTATTTAGTGTAGATCGTGCAACAATTTTAGAATTACATTTGATTTTCTCAATTACTCTTTTTACGGGTTTAATTTTTGGAGCTATATTTTCTGGCATTGTCATTTTTTTCAATCAAACAAGAATTCCTAGATTTTTAGGAATATATATGGCGATAGGTCCAATTACAGCTGGTATTTTATTTTTATGTCCGCCACCTTCAGTCACGAGATTTTTTCTCGAGTGGATAATGTTATTTGCTACATTAATTTGGGCAATTCCATGCCTCGTAATAATGCTAAATCAAATTAAAGAAATAGAAAAATAAAAAAAAGAAAAAAATTGAATTATTTATATTTTTGAATTTTCCAAATTTTATAGATATCATCGAGATTTAATAATGTAACGAATACAATCAATGCGATCATACCAATTCTATAAGGTTCCAGAAATTCGGGTGGAATCCCTATATGAACCCATGGTTCTGAAAACCATGGAAAGATATCAGGCCGATTCATTAAGATAATCAAAATTGGTATAACTCCTAATTTCAGTCCTATTTTAATTATATGTATTACTTGATGGGTATTTGGTTGAGTATTTCCTAAAATACCTCTCGTTATATCCAGAGAACCGCTGGTAATCATAAAAATCCCAAAAAAACGCAGTAGTAAAAGAAATTCAACTTCAAATAAGTAGGTAGGAAATGGCTGAAATACAAATAAAATACCAATAACTAATCCAATTCCTCCGCCAATAATTTCACCTACTGGTTTTATGAATGGTTTTGGTGGTAATCCCGCCTCAACTCTGATTTGTTCCTTTTCAGCCTGCTTTTTAGATTTAAAATCTTCAGGGAAATAACCCTCCATCGATAACCCTACAAATATTATCGAAATTATTGCAAATGAGATAAATAATCCATTTTGAATACCTGAAAATAAATCTCCAATTAATTCTCCTAAATCAGTTGTACCAGAAATAATATTCATTATTAAACCAGTAATATTAATTATGATTATAACAGCAAATACAATAGTTAATACCCTGAGATAAAGTGACCACATTTCTTTCGTAATATATACTTTTGGTGTACCTCTTCGTTTATATTCCTTTGCTATACTCCTTGGCGTCCCCATATGAGCTATAGCCATTTGAACAGAATCTTCTGTAGCCTGTCCTGTATCTGATAGCTCTTTCGCTTTTTCCCAAATATGTTCCTCAAGATCAGCTAAGATTTCTTTATGTTCTTTTTTATTTTTTAACCAATCTGGAAGAGCCTTCTTGACCTCTTTAGTATATTCTCTTACTAAATCATCCTTATTTTTTTCACTCATTTCTCAAAACCTCTTTCTTTCAATTCTTTACTAATATTATGCCCACATACATCACAAAAATTGACTTCTACACTAGTTAAATCAATTTTATTTGCACACATTGGACAATATAAATATTTTTCGAGTTTTAAATTTACATTTACATCAAATAAAGGTGCAATTGCTTCAGTAAGTTTAGAGAAAAACCCTGATAAGTAGTTATACGCTTTTATTCCATTTTCTGTCATAAAGTAAAATTTCCGTTTCCTCCCAACTTTTTCCCTTTCAGCCTTTATTATACCATCGTCTTCTAATTTTCTTAAGATTGGATACAATGTTCCCTCTTCAATTATTAATATTTCTCTTGTTTGTTCCTGCAAGTCTTTTGATATCTGATACCCATGTACACCTTCATTGCCATATCGATTGATAATAGATAAAATACAAAGCGTTGAAATCCCTCTATTAATTTCAGATTCAAATTTCGATGCATAATCAAAAAATTCTGGATCAAATCCTTTAACACGTTTAATCATTCTTACAGCCTTCTTCGATTAATTTTTTTAATTTTTAACTGAATAGTATTTATTCAATACTATATTCTATATAGTATAAGGAAAATACTATATTTAAATCTTTGCTTTAAAAATTAAATGAGAACCTTGATTGAATTATCTAAAAATGATTACTCCATGTAAATTAATTCCTAAATTGAACTAATCATATACCCATTAGTAGGAATATAAATTCCTCGAATATTAAAATTCTTTTCTATTATTCACAAAGCATTATCCAAAAATAGTACCGCCGCCCCCACCGCCGCCAAGACCACCTACAGTAAAGAGGAGAATTAAAATTATAGCAACGATTACTACTATAGAAGCAACAACACCAATGATAATTAAGTTCTTTTTTTCCATAGTATTTTTATTATTTTAATAGATATAAAGTTCGTTAAAGTG
>JAEOSD010000183.1 GCA_016840545.1 Promethearchaeota archaeon | reverse complement strand
TACTTCCATACTGTTGTAATCAAGAAAGGAGATCAATTTTACATTCCGCATGCCTCGATTCTCTTTCAATTAGTTAGCTCATAATTTTATATTTTTTTTACTTTTCTTTTTATCAAGGACTTGTTTTATTTAGTTTTCAAAATAGAACTTTGATTTTTTAATTATTTCAAGAACTTCAGATTCAGGAAGATCATACCAATGTTTATAAGCATCAGCTACAGCAAACCACATTGTATTTCTGCTATTAGGGCAAAAAACTTCACTAACTTCTTTTTGAATCTTTGATATTGTATTTAATGGTGCTGTTGGAATTGCGGTATAAGTTCTAACAGGTTTATATTTTTTAACCATTTGGATTGCAGCTAACATCGTAAACCCGGATGCTAATCCATCATCCATTAAAAAAATATATCGATTTTCTATAAGTTTTTTGTATGTCTCATGAAATTCAGTGCCTTTATTATAAAATTTAGTCCTCTCATTAATTTCATTTTTAGTACTTTCTATTGATTTTTCAAGCTGAAATTTAGATAAATTTAAGCTATTTAATAAAGGTTCATTTATTAAAATTGTACCATCGGTGGTAATAGCTCCAAAGCCCGCTTCTGTATTAAATGGTATTTTAATCTTTCTAACTATTATAATGTCATACTTTAAATTTAGTTTATTACAAAATCCTTCAGCCACAGGAACACCACCATTAGGTATTGTAAAAACAAAAAATTTGTCAATAAATTTATCTAATTTGCTTTTTAAATCTGTGGAACTTTTTAATATAAATTCAGCTAAAATTTGTCCCGCTTGGAAGCGAGATTCATACTTTTCAAATTTCATTTCAAGTAATATTATAGATAACTTTGAATTAAATAATTAACTTATTAATGAATTATAATTAGGCATGACTAATTTATAAAAATTTTAATAATAAGAGATCGATCAATTTTAAGATAAAGTAGAATTTATTGCTATTTTTATTCAAATTAATTATATTTTACAAATTTTTAGTAAATTTTTAAACTAATTTAAACCTTAAATAAATAATAGAAAGATGTTTGAAAATTCGACTTCTGAATCATCAGATATTGATGATGATAGTATATGGAAGCGCAGGATACTAAAGGGAAAATTGTTAAAGAGGTTTTTCCAGCAGAAATCGTCTCAATTATGGGAGATATTTTGGCGGGCGTTGTTTTAACCCTTTTAATTCTGCCTTTTGACAGTTTCTTTATATTAATTCTAATCGTTCCTGCTTTACTTTCTATGCGGGGAAATATAAGTGGTCCTTTTATTGCGAGAACTTCTAGAGATTTAATTATTGGTCAATTTAATAAAAAATCTTGGATAGAAAATGTACTTGCGACTTATTTATTGTCGATGGTAACCGCATTTATAATTGGTTTATCTAGTTTGTTATTAGATTTAATTTTAGTAAAATTATTTCTTATACGCTTTGATTTATTAATTGTTATTCCAATTTTTTCAATACTATTAACTCTAACAATTTCAATCCCTTGTTCAACAATTTTAAATTATATAGCTTTCAAATATGGGCTAGATCCAAATAACATTGTAAATCCTATTATGACGGCAGTTGATGACTTTTCTACAGTAATATGTTTTTATCTCACTATAATCCTTTTGGGGGTGCCATGAATGGATTACTTTAAGAGAATTTTCAAGGAATCAATTGTAGTAGTTATTATATCCTCAATATTTGGATTGATTTCTGGTACTATTCTTTCAGAAAATCGAGAGGTATTATACAGTTTTCCAATTATCTTATTAATTTTACCTTCATTAAATTCTCTAATAGGAGATCTTTCCACAGTTTTAATCTCGAGATTAACATCTCATTTATATATTGGTACTATATCTCCTAAAATTCAAAAATCAAATAGATTAAAGGAAGATTTTTATGGATTACTTATAACTATTTTATTAAGTTTATTTGCATTAATTATACTAGGATATATTTTTAGTTATATTTCCGGAATAAGAATAGTAAACCCTTTTTTAATAATATTAATTATTATGATTACTGTATTACTGCTTTTTAGCTTGATGTTTGTATTTCTGTTCGTTAGTTCAATTTTTTTATTTAGAAAAGGTAAAGATCCAAACAACTTCTTAATACCGATTACAACATCATTGTTAGATTTTCTGACCCCGTTTTTTATGATATTATTTATTTTATTATTTATTTAAAGGAGTGAAAAAAAATAGTATGGTGCATGGAAAGAAGAAGAAATTTAAATATAAACCGCTCTCAGTGAGAGAAATTCTTAGAGAAATGAAACAAAGCATAGATTTAATGATTGATTTAGCTTACAGTGCAATAAAATTTGGAAGTAAGGAAATTGCTAATGAGGCTTCTAAAATTGAAAAGCGAATCCATGAGTTAACATTTTTACTTAATTTACAAATCATTCAGACACAGGCAGGAGGTGTAAAAGAGGCAAAAAAACTAGAACCAATAGTAGTTATGGGATACTCGATTGATAAAATTTCAGACGCATTAGCAGATATTGCAAAAGTAGTATATATTAATAGTGATATCTGTGATTTTACGCAATTATTCTGGGATGAGGTACCTGAACCAATAGTTAAAGTTACTGTTAAAAGGAAATGTGAATTTATAGGAAAATGTCGACGTGACGTTCATTTTCGCTCAAAACATGGAGTAGATTTAATTGCTATCAAAAGAGATGAAAAATGGTTGTTTAATAAAGATGAGATTATACAAGAAAATGATATTTTAATAATCAAAGGAGAAATCGAGCCGATTAGAGAATTAAAAAACTTAGTTTTTGATGATGAAGTTATTTCTTTTCAGATTGATGATCAAAAGAAGGAATTAGAGTTTGACTTATCTAATACAGAAATATTAGAAAATCTTCAAGAATTAAAAAAAGATTATGTATTAATTACAGATATTTCGGAAACGATGATAGAATTGGCTTTAGCTTCGTTGTTCTTTAATAGTTATGAAGTTGCTGAAGATGTTTTAGAAATGGAAGAGCTTATGGATGGGTTAAATATTACATTCGAGAAAGATCTCTTAGATTTTGCTCATTTAGTGGAAAATCCTCGTGATCTTACAGGTATAATGAGAATTGTTTTTTCTTGTGAACAAATATCAGATGCCGCCGCAAATATAACTGAAAATATTTTAAAAGGTTTTGAGCCCCATATCATTTTACAAAAAGCTATTGAAGAAACTCAAGAAGTTGTTGTACGTGAAATTTTATCACCAGATTCATATTTTAAGAATAAAACATATGAAGAATTACAAGATCGGCGATATAAAAGAGGTTTTCATATTATTGCCCTGAAAAGAGAAGATAAATGGATCTATAGTTTTAAATCTGATTTCATATTTCAAGAAGGGGATTTATTAATTGGACTGGGACCAAAAGAAACAGTAGAACAATGGAGAAGATGTATACATCCCGAAATTTTCAGAGAAGAATAAGTTTAAAAAGTGAGTAAAAATGAAATTTGAAGAACGAAAAAAAAGATTTTTAGATATCCTTATGGAAATAGGTGAAATTATAAATAAAAATAGTAATATCATCAATTTTGAAAAAATAAATAACTTGATAGATTTAATTGTTAAGACTTATGGTGATAACCGTATGGTCTTTCTCTATGGAGCAGGTAGATCTGGTTTTATAGGTAGATGTTTTGCTCAAAGATTAATGCATCTAGGAATTAAATCTTGCTTTATATCTGATGCTGTTACTCATAGATATAATCACAAGGATTTATTAATTATTATTTCTGGAAGCGGAGAGACAACCTCTCCATTGGCAATAGCAGAAAAAGCTAAAGAAATGGGTGGCAAACTAGTCTTATTTACAAGCAATCCATACAGTAATATTGCAAAATTATCTGATCTAATAATTCAAATTGAAGGAAAAAGTAAAGAAAAAGCAATAACAGAAGAGACTTTAGCCCCATACACAGCTTTATTTGATATTTCAACTCTAGCAATTTTAGATACGATTGGAGGCGTATTGATGACGATATTAGGTGTGTCAGAAGCTGATATTGATAAGCGACATGCTTCAATAGAATAAAAATACATAGATTATTTAATTAAATATTCTAATTAGCAATTAATAGATGATAATTATGCATGAATATATAGAAGTAAAATATATTTCAGAGAAAAAAGGGAGAGGCGCATTTGCTAAAAGGCAAATTAAAAGAGGGGCTCTCATCGATATAGCATATGTAATTCCTATCCCAAATAAAGATTACAAGAAAATATGTAAAACAAGATTATATGATTATTGTTATATTTGGGAAGATCCAAAACATTTACCGGAATTTAAAAACGCTATAACGCTTAGTGTAAGCCAATTTATCAATCATTCCTACGAACCTAATGTTAAATATTTGTATGATTACAAACGAAATGCAATTGAATTTTCTGCTATTAAGGATATTTCTGAGGGTGAGGAATTAACAATAAATTATAATGGACTGGTAGATGACAAAACTCCTGTTTGGTTTGACATAGAATAACACTATTTTTAATTTTAAAAATCTTAAATTATAAAAAAGAGTTATTTCTTAAAATGCCATTAGATTACAAAACTATCATATCTAACTTAATAAAAGCTCTACCTTTTATTAATAAAGTTATATTAATTGAAGAAAAAGTAGATATCGTTTTCGCTACTGAAAATTGGGATAGTACAGAAGAAATTGGTTTGATTATTGATAAATGGGAAAGATTGAAGCCCCAAATAATAATGATTTTTGGTAAAGAATATTTAATAAGACAAATTACACCCGAGAGGTTAATAGCTTCATCAACCATTCGGGAGTGCCATATTGTAGGAGTTAAAGATGATAAGAGAATTATTATTGCTCAAATTGAGCCTGATGGAATCATTCCTTTTACGATTATGGAAATGTC
>JAEOSD010000182.1 GCA_016840545.1 Promethearchaeota archaeon | reverse complement strand
TTTCGGTTAATCTTAATTTCTCCTTTTTTATTTGTTTCTACTTCTAATTTTTTTGCTAAATCTGAATTTGGAAGCGATCCAATTTCGATGAATACACCATCTATTTTAAATACTTTTCCACTTTCAAAAATAACTGATTTAACCTTAGTATCTCCTTTAATTTCTACTATATTGGTATTATTTATGATTTCAATTTTATCATTTTCATACACTCTTTTTTTATTAATCGGCTCGGCTCTAATTTCTTCACCACGATAAATAATATATACCTTCTTAACGTTCTGAGCTAAAAATAAAGCTTCTTTTGCGGCTGAATCACTCCCACCAATTACACACACAGTTTTATCCTTATAAAAAGGGCCATCACAAGTTGCACAATAAGATACTCCTCTTCCAGCGAATTCTTCTTCACCTGGAATTCCCAACTTTTTCCTTTCTGAACCAGTTGCGATACAAATTGTATATGCTTTAAACTGTTGAAAAAAAGAGTGTAAAACAAAATAGTCGTCTATTTTTTCTATACTTCTTATCTCATCCGATATATATGGTATACTTAATGAATCCATATGATCCTTGAACATTTCCATTAACCCCTGACCGCTTGTTGAGGTTATTCCTGGATAGTTCTCTACAAGATGGGTTGTCGCAATTAGGCCACCAAATACCTTTCCTATAATCAAAATATCCATTGCGAATCTTGCCGCATAAATCGCGCAACCAATTGCAGTTGGTCCTCCTCCTAGGACAATTAAATCATATATTTTTTCTAAATCAATACCTTCCATATCAATATTGAACACTAATATTACCTCCAATTAATGCCCTTAGGATTTCATTGGGTCCAATCATACCAACTAGTGTTTTTTGGTCATTAATAATAGTGTAAGGAACCCCTGCCGCGTCATAATACTGACCAATATCTGGATTTGCCATAATATCTACAACCACAGTTCTAACTTTTCCTTCAGACGCAATTGCAAATTGATTTGCAATTGTAACAACCTGAGGGCAATAGGGACATTGATTAGTTATCA
The DNA here is from genome assembly GCA_016840545.1 of Promethearchaeota archaeon. Taxonomy (GTDB): domain Archaea; phylum Asgardarchaeota; class Lokiarchaeia; order Sigyniarchaeales; family SOKP01; genus SOKP01. Next base: position 3,896 of record JAEOSD010000182.1, on the reverse strand, counting down.
TGATTTTTAGTGTAGAGGGAGAAATGCGATCTAGATTCTTCTTTATTGTGGCTTCGTAATAATTGGGAGCTCCTGCAAATGTAAAGACTGCTTGGATAAATGGTTGGATTTCACCGCCTTGAGGGGCTGCTAAATAACGAATATATTCCCTTCCTTGTTGATCAATCAATAATATTGTAGGAACTCGTTGAATATCATATCTTTTGGCGAAATCAGGGTTGTCATCTATTGTTAATTCTTCAATAGTTAATAGACCATTTGAATTTTCTTCATATACTCGTAAAAGAGACATAAATTGATCACAATCCATACATGCTCGTATCTTAGTTCCGTCTGGTTTAGCTGATTGAGAAGTAACTACTTTAAGTTTAACAGGTCTAGTTAATTTTGCCATTTCTCTTTTAATAATTTCCTTATATTTTTCATCTTGCGACATTCTTAACACCCAATATATATTTATTCAGATTAAGCATACATTCCTCCAAAATCTCTTTTTCCTTTGGTAAGTTTATCTAGTAAATCTTGAGGCGTAAACATTCCATAAATATTCTCAGTTTCATTAACAACCGTATGAGGGACTCCCTGAACTTGGTATTTCATAGCAAGGTCAGGATTTAAATTAACGTCAATTATTTCCGCTGAAATCTTCCCTTTAGATATAATCGCGAATAAAGTTAAAACAGGAACTGTTGCAGGACAATATGGGCAAGTAGGTGTAATAAAGATCTTCATTTTTGATTTATCAATCTTTTTAAGATGTGTAAGGATTTGATCTGCATAATAAGGTCTTACTCCTGAAAAGTATTGGATGCTATTGAGAAAAGGTACAAATTCAGCTCCAGTTGGGTGTGCTGAATATCTAATTACTTCACTACCATTCTCATCGACAAACAAAATTGCAGGTATCCTTTTAACATCATACTTTTTAGCTTCATCTATGTTTTCCACAATAGAATACTCCTCAATCATTAACTTTCCATCTGAAAATTCTGCCAATTTATTCAATAATTCATAAGTACCCTCACAACCCATACAATTACGCACTTTCCTATTATTTTCTTGAGTTTTAAAATCTGTGAATAATTTTAGGATTACCTTATTCTTCAATTTACTCATTTCTCTTTTAATATTATCAATCTCATTTTGGGAAAATAGCATTAAATCACCATCTATTATGAATATTTGAATTTAGATTTAAAATTTTTTTTTATATAAATTATAAATTAAATTGAGCAAATTAAGGTTAAAATTAAAATTAAGTTATGAATAATTAATGATTTAAAATTAGTGTAAAAATTCCATTTTATTATAATATCTTAGCAAATTCATAAATTATTGAACCAAAGAAATCCCCCGTTTTTCCCGTTCTTTTATAACCATTTTTTTCATAAAAGTTTTGAGCTCTTTTTAGAATTTCAGTTGTGTCAAGAGTCAAGATTTTACAGCTTTCTAATTGAGTATCTCTTTCTACCTGTCTTAATAGTGATGTTGCAGGACTATCTCTACCTTGCTGACTTGGAATCACTCCCATTCCCCGAATATGTCCTTCACTTTCACTTAATTTCTGCCAACCAATAGTACCAATTATTTTACCATGTTGATCAACGGCTACATATACTTTCGTTTCTTTGATACGATCTTTTGCTTTTTCTTCTGATAAAACAGTGTCTGCAAATCCTTCTGGAGAATAAAAAGAACGATATTCTCCAAAAGCAGCTAATAAAACCTCATGAACCGCTTTAGCATCTTTTATTGTTGCTAAACGTATAGTAAAGTCCTTTGGCATCAAGAAAACCTTAAAATCTTTTTTTTCTATAATCTACTTTCTTTATAACTATAAATTTTATATTTATTTCCATTTTCAGTATCATTCTGATATCACCTGAATAACATTCATCTAAATCAAATATAAATAATAAATAATTCTTTATCATACCAAAAATTTACTAAGATAATCTTAAAATTAGGTAAAATGAGTTTAAATTTCATACCTGCTATTTTTTATATTAATCTAGATGATGTAAATGAGCCAAAATCTGTTTTTTGGTATCCATTAGACATTCCAGGGGAATTTAGAAACCTTATTGAATTAAAATGTAACAATATCCTTTCTGGAGAACAAGCATTTATCCCTGAAATATTATTAATTTACCCTTTTAAACATTTAAAAATAAAAATCGTAATTAAATATTTTGAACCAAAGATTACTTCTCAAAAGAATGGAACTTCTAAATCAGCTTTAGCTTTCTTGTTTAATGAAAAAGATGACATTATTTTTTATAGATATATGAGCTATATTGATAAATATTTTAATGAGACAACTCAAAAAATCATTCAATTTGAAGAAAATAACCTTGGTAAAGAAAAACTATCTGAAGAAATTATCATACTACGTAATAACCTATGTGAAATAGTTGATTATTTACGTTCCAAGAGTAATATCCTAATAGAAGCTAAAGGGGAATATGATATTAAAGAAGAGGTTGAAGAAAATGATTTAAAAAAGTTTAAAGTCATAATTCTTGGCGATCCAACAGTGGGTAAGACATCCACAGTTCTAAAATTCACAGATAATGTATTTATGAGGGCTTACGTTCCCACAATGGGTCTTAACATAACACAAAAGAGATTTCATGTGCAAGGTGATTCTGTTGAGCTAGTTTTATGGGATATTGGTGGACAAACTAAGTTTGAAGCAATAAGAAAGCAGTTCTATGAAGCAGCAAGTGCTTTTATATTAATTTATGATGTGACAAAACCGATATCCTTTGCTCATATCTCTAACTGGCATCAAGATATTCATAAGTATTTTGTGAAGAATCCTCAAATTGAAGGTTATTTAGTAGGGAATAAAATCGATTTGATCAAAGAAAGAATTGTGAGCCAATCGGATGCTAAACGATTAGCAAAAGCAATAAATGTTGAGTACTTTGAAACATCTGCCTTAACTGGAGAAAATATAGAAAATTGTTTCAATAACTTAGCTTATCGGCTGATAGATACTCATAATGAAGATTCTTACCAAATACCTATGATTTAACGTCAATAATTTCAATTAAAGTAGAAGCTCACATATATCTTTTGGCTTTGGTTTAATCTTTAGCTTTCTTCCGAAAAATTTAATAAACCATCCACAGTCAGGACAATAATAGGTTGTGAAATTTCCTCTATAATCACGCATCCTTAATTTTGCAATCTTTTCAATTGTATCTTCGATTAATTGCATCCCTCCACCACCACCACAGCAAAAATAAGGAATATCAATAACCCTATACCCAGATTTTTTTAAAATGTTTTCAATCTGTTTATCTATCCCTGGTTTACAGTCATAAACCAATGGACAGGCATGTTGAATACAGACGTCTCCAGATTTCCTATTAGAAGCTGGTTTTAGGTAATCAGTAAAATAGTCTATCTTAATACCTATATCGCTATAATGTTTTTTAAAGACCATATAACAACTAGGACAAACTGTTATTATTCTTTTAAACCCTTTTTCTTTGAAAATCCTTTTATTTCGCTCAACCAGCTCATTATAGGTATCTATTATTCCAGTGACTAAAATGGGATAACCACAACATATTTCTTTATCCAAAACAGTATATTCGACATTTTGCTTAAATAAGTAATTTGCAACATTTTCCCCATATCTAGGATTTTTAACACTTGTAAAGCACCCGAAATAAAGGAGTGTATCACTTTTAGTAGGGATTCCATTAGGGAGTTTAATACGGTTTTTACTATCCTTAAACGGAGTTCCATATTTTTCATAAATCTTTTTTACTTCTTCTAAACCTTCAATTTTATTTCCATCTTTTAAATATTTCTGTTTTAATAAAATTCTTTCATCAGAGGTGCCACATTCTCTGCAATGAACACAATTATAAAGTTTGTGA
>JAEOSD010000181.1 GCA_016840545.1 Promethearchaeota archaeon | reverse complement strand
TTGAATCTCTTCGGTTCCTCCTTGACTTAATCTATATTCAAACTCAGCTAATAATTTTGAAAGCTCTATTTTAATCTTTTCAGATATATTTAAATCATAAATCTCTCTATGAATATTTTTTATGACATTTATTCCTGAAAGTCCATATTCTTTAATAACGTCATTTAATAGGTTTATTGAGAAGTCTAGTTGCCCCTGGATTGCAGTTTGTAGAATCTCTTTTACTTTTTCAGGAGGGACTTCTCCAGCGATTTTGAAAACTATATCTTGATCAATTTTTTGAGAAATTGTACCGCAAGATTGCAGATAATTTATCGCTCTCCTGCAATCTCCTCTGGAAACTTCCACTAAAGCATTTAAACCATCATTAGTTATAGAAATATTTTCCTGTTTAGCAATAACTTTTAACCTTTCCTTAATATCATTACTACTTAATGAGGAAAACCGAAAAACAACACATCTTGATTGGATAGGAGGGATTATCTTATTCGAATAGTTACAAATTAAGATCATTCTACAATTTTGAGTATACCTTTCCATAGTTCTTCTAAGTGCTTGTTGAGCAGGGGCAGTCATATTATCAGCTTCATCCAAAATTAAAATTTTAAAAGGAATATTTATTGGTGGTCTCGCTTTTGCGAAATCTTTAACATAAGTTCTTATAACATCTATACCTCTAGCATCACTTGCATTTAACTCCAAATATGTTGTATTTAAAGCCATTTTCCTGCCATATAATTCTCTAACTATAGCTAAAGCAGATGTTGTTTTCCCTGTACCTGCTGGACCGGCAAAAATAAGGTGTGGCATTGATTTATCATTAATAAATTGTTGAAGCCGATTAATGATTCCTTTTTGATTTACCACCTCTTCTAACTTACGTGGTCGGTATTTTTCAACCCAAGGTCTATTACTATTTGACATATAAATACAAAATTTTTATGATTACTTATAGTAATATTAAAAAATACAATTTAAGAATTAAAATTTCTTTCTATATTAATAATACTAAATTTTAAAAAGCAAATACAGGTTAAAAAAAGATGTCTGAATTTCAAATAAGTAAATTAAAAGCAAGATGGATATTAGATTCGCGAGGTAATCCTACTGTTGAAACTGAAGTTTATTCTGGTGATGTGTGTGCTCGTTCGGCCGTTCCTTCAGGCGCGTCAACAGGGGCCTTAGAGGCTTTAGAACTTAGAGATGGCGGAAATAAATTTTTAGGCAAGCACGTAACTAAAGCAGTAGGTAATGTAAATGACATTTTAGCTAATAAGTTGAATGGATTTGATGTTAGGGAACAAAAAAATATAGATGAGGAAATGATTTCGATAGATGGTACCGAAAATAAAAAAAAATTAGGTGCAAATGCAATTCTATCAGTATCTCTTAGTGTTGCTAAATTAGCAGCAAAGTTATTAAAAAAACCGCTATTTTCACATCTTTATGAACTAAGTCATAATAAATCACGGGATGATTTTTTATTACCTTTGCCTTTTAGTAACATTATCAATGGAGGAGAACATGCTGGAAATAATTTAGCAGTACAAGAATTTATGATATTACCGATAAGAGCGCCTAAATTTTCAATAGCGCTTCAAAATGTGTCAGAAGTATATCATACATTAAAAAAATTATTAAATGAAAAACACGGACCTTCTGCCGTTAATGTAGGTGATGAGGGTGGTTTTGCACCTAATTTATCTGAAACAAGAGAAGCATTAGATATTATTATAGAAGCAATTGAAGAAGCTGGTTTTGTGATGGGAACTGATTTTGTATTGGGAATAGATGCAGCAGCAAGTGAATTCTTTAAAAAAGATTTATATTTTATTGATGGAAAAAAACTATATGAAGAAGAATTATTACAATATTACCTTGATTTGATTCATGATTATCCATTAAAATCTATTGAAGACCCATTTGATGAAAAATCATTTAGAGGTTTTGCTAACCTTACTGCAAAAGTGGATAAAACAACTCAAATAGTATGTGATGATTTAACAGTTACCAACATTAGACTTTTAGAAAAAGCGGTGGAAGAAAAAGCAGGAAATGCGTTATTACTTAAAGTAAATCAAATAGGAACCTTAACTGAATCTATAAATGCGTGTAATTTAGCGTTTAAGAATGGATTCAACGTAATGGTTTCACATCGGTCTGGTGAAACTGAGGATACTTTTATAGCGGATTTAGCAGTTGGATTGTGTACTGGACAAATTAAAAGCGGAGCACCATGTCGTAGTGATAGAACGAGTAAATACAATCAAGTATTAAGAATTGAAGAATTCTTGGGAGAAAAGGCAAATTATCCAAATGATTTTACATCATGGAAAAGGTATCAGTAAAATAAAAATTTAATAATTTTTTATGAACCTATAAATATTTACATCAATTTCTTTTGTTTTTTGGGTATGGAATTCAAATGACTTCTCAAGTTTTAATTTAAATGGGAAGTAATAATCAACACGCCAATGGAAATCCTTTATAAAACCAAGAATAAATTCATGGACTTTTTGGTTTGCCAGATGGATAGAATATACTACACCAGAAAATTCAAATGCTTTTTGTAAAAAAAGTCTATCTGCTTTATTCTTTTGAACTCCAAAAGGAGGATTCATTATAGTGGTTATTTTTTTGTTTTTTGGGAGGAACAGTGGTGAAACTTCAAATCTGCTAATATCAACACATAATGGGAAGATTAAATATTCAAGTTGAAGATTTTTAATATTTTTTTTTAATATCTGTATTGCAGATACATCAATATCAATGCTTATGATATATTTTGGTTGAAAATAAGAGCTTGCGATAGATAATCTTCCGGTACCAGCCCCAAAATCAAAAATTAAATGGTTTTTAATATCATTAAATTCAAACCCAGCGAAAAAAACAATATCTACGGCGCTAATTGCATCAATACAATATTGTTCTAATTCAATTTTAGGCCTAGAAAAAACTGCTGTGTTTTGAATAATAGAACTTATTTCTTTTTTCTTAATCTCAAACGCCCGATAATTAAATTCATATAATTCTTTATAACTTATTATGGATAAATTTAATTAACTTATTTAATAATAATTAAATAGTGAAAATAAAAGAATGTTGGGAAATATATGAAAAAATCAATTAAAAATAAAGATATAGTACTTACTGGTCAATATTTAGGTGTTGTTGAGGAATTTCTACCAGATAAACAATCTTCCTATATAAAGGATGGTAAAATCTTTGCTACAAAAACAGGTATAATTCTAATTGACAAAGAAAAAAAAGAAATAGAAATAAAGAGTCACCAAGAAAAGGATCGGAAAACAGTGAAAGTTGGAGATATTGTTATTGGTACTGTTCTTTTTTTAAGGCAATATTCTATTGGAATAACTTTTCATACAATAAATAATAAACTTCATTTTAATAGCTCATATTTTGGAAATACTCATGTCTCACAAATTTCCCATAAATATATTGATAAAATCTCTGATGCTTTTCAAATTACTGATATACTTAGAGCAAAAGTAATTGAACAAACTAGTAATGAATTTAAATTAAGTACAGTTGGAAATAATCTCGGTGTTATTCATGCTGATTGTGTAATTTGTGGAACTGCATTAGAAAAGGTGGGTTTTGATAAATTAAGATGTTCAAGATGCGGTAATATTGAAACAAGGAAATTAGCAAATGATTATGGGAATGTTAATGAAATTTTGAGGTATTAAAATATAATTTTTTAGTATTTTAAATAAGAAGTAAAGGGAATTAATTTTGGTTAGAAAGGGTGGAAAAAGAGTAATCCACTTTTATAATTCAAGTGGCGATTTAGACAATACAATAAAATTCCTTGAAAGCATTCAAAAAAAGGTTAACTATCTTAATTTAAATTGTGTAGTAGATGGTAAATCTATTAAAGTTACCTTATTTGGACCAAGAGATCTTCAATATCTCGCAATTGAGAGGCTGAGAGAGTTGGCTAACCAATTCTTATCATAAATATTGATAGTAAAAAATTCTGGTTTTTACAAACCAAAAAAAATTTATTTTACTTTAAATTAGAATTAATAGATTTGAAGCTTTTGGTGTAAATTTTGGCAAAAAAAAAATCTGAACCTAAAGAAGAGGATGAGCTTGAGGAATTAGATGATGATTTACTAGAAGATGGTAAGATTGTTTATCCAAGTTTAGGGAGAAAAAATGGCAGAATCGAAGATGAAGAACAATTTAGCGTTGAAGATGACGAAATTCTTGAAGAAGAATATGAATATGAAATAGAACAACCCCCTAAACAACCAGAATATAAATATTTGAACTTAACTCTTTCAAAGGGAAAGAAAGAAAAGGATTATAAATTGGCGGTAGAAGGCCAGTCTCATGGATTTTTAAATATCCTCGTTAAGCATCTTTTAAATATTAAAGGAGTTAAATCTGCAGCATATAAGGTGACACGGATAGACCCCCCAGAGGTATTTATCCGGTTGGAAGATGGTTATAAAATCAAACAAGTACTTCACAAAGGGATACAGTTATTAAGGAATGATGTTAATGAAGTACAAAAACTTTTTAAGACTCTAATGAAATAATTATTTCGTATTTTATATAAAATTTATAAGACTTTAATTCTCAACTAAAAGTAATGTCCTACGATCTTTTAATTAGAGATTTATCTTCGAAAACATCCCAGAAAGCCATAGGAACTGATAAGGGCTTGGCTAAAATTGGGGACGGTATCGTAAATTTTGCTTATTCTGTAGCTAAATCCATTGTTTTAACCAAAAATAGTGTAAACAATAAAATTATTCGAACTGGAAAAAAAGTTAATAAAAATATTTTAGCAGATGCTTTAAGAAAGGCAAACTTGAAAATATATGCGAAAACGAGAGCGGATGCTCATGATTTAGCAGATACAGTTGAGGCATTAGTTGCATATGTTTGGTTAACCGGAAAAGTAAATCTTGAATC
>JAEOSD010000180.1 GCA_016840545.1 Promethearchaeota archaeon | reverse complement strand
CTCAAATTTAGAAGCAAACTAAAAATTTAATAAGCATTTTATGAAATTATATTATAAGATAGAAATAAAAGTTGATTTTATTATATGATGGAAATAGAAGATGCAATGTATAAGCAAAAGCTACTTGCTAATAATATTAACACGGGTGTTTTATTCATAGGGGTGTTATCCCTTGGTCTGTTTTTAAGAATAACATTTATAATGTCATTCATTTTTTATCCTATGTTTTCACTGTTAATTTATGGGACTTTAAAAATACGTAAAGGACTCTCTAAAAAACTTAATGAATTATCCTTAAAAATTTTAAATATATTATTTGGTATTGGATGTATTTTATTTGGATTGTGGTTTCTAATATTTTTATTTTCCTTTCCAAATGCAGATTTAAATCAGATGATTTACCTTATAGCTTTTCCAGTAATAATAGTTGGCATAGCAGGGATAGTAAAGGGTATCATTATTAAGGAATACCCACTTAAATACCGAGCAATGAATATTTATATAGGGATAATAACGGTGATAATGACTATAATTAATTTTGTTTTAGCAGAGAATTTTTTTATTTTTCATATCTCTTCTTTAACTATAACCATCCTCCTTAATATAATCTCAAGAGCGGCTATGTATTTAAGTCAATACAAATTATCATTGAAATTAGCAAATCTAAGATATTTCTTCTATATTATAAATGATTACCCTGAATATGAAATATTTCGAAGGATAACGTTAAGAAGAATAGCTAACAAAAAATAAATTATCTTTATTTGTAATTCTTTCTATATCTTTATCGAATTTTTAAAAAAAATTATTTAAAATTATACTATAGAAATAATAAACATTATATCAAGAGCCAGCTTTAATTTTAACTATTATACTAAAAAATTTTAATTATTACAAAAAATGAGGCGATTATGCCAGAAATTCATTTTAATAAAGAAAAAGGTTCAGAGTTGAAATTATTTACTCCAGGTCCAGTTTACGTCCCAGAAAGGGTACTAAATGAAATAGCAAAACCAAATGATACGCATAGATCACAGCCTTATTCAGAAATGCATCAAATGGCAACTGAAGGCCTTCAAAAATTATTATATACTAAAAATGAGTGTTTAATTTTTACATCAAGCGCTACGGGTGTTATGGAAGCATGTGTTAGAAATTTAGTGAAAAGTGAAGAAAAGGTGGTATTCTTGTCGATTGGAGCATTTGGTGATAGATGGTATGATATTGGAGTATCAAATGGTAAAAATGCTGTGAAAGAAGGTGTGGAATGGGGGGACGCAGTAACTCCAGAATTTGCCCAAGAGATTATGGAGAAGGACAAATATTCAGTGGTTTGTATACAATCTAATGAAACATCTACGGGAGTGTACAATCTTATAGATCAAGTAGTTCCTATCCTCAAAGATTATGGTGCAATAGTATGTGTTGATGCAACCTCTTCAATGGCAGGCGTTAAATTGGAAGTCGATAAATTAGGTATTGATGTATGTTTAGCTTCAGTCCAAAAATGTTTTGCATTGCCACCTGGACTTGCTGTTTGTTCAATCTCGCAGGAAGCAATAGAAAAAACCTCTCAAGTTAAAAATAGAGGCTTTTATTTTGATTTTAATGGTTTATTAAAAAGCAATAAGGTGCATCAAACTCCAACAACTCCTCCAATTCCCCAAATTCGAGGGTTAGTAGCTCAATTAGATTATATGCTAAATAATGAAGGCTTAGAAAAACGTTTTGAAAGGCATTCACGTTTAGGAAAACGCACAAGAATGTGGGCTCGAGATATGAACTTGGAAATGTTTCCTATTAAAGAAGAGTTCTGCTCAAATACGGTATCAACAATGAAAAATTCTTTAAATATAGATTTTGGTAAAATGGTATCAATTTTATTAGAAAAAGGATATCGAATAGTAAATGGTTATGGTTCATTAAAAGGGAAAACTTTTAGAATCGGACATATGGGTGAAATTACTGTAAAAGAACTCGACGAAATGCTTAAAATTCTGACAGATATTATTGCTGAATTGAGATTAAGTAAATAAATTTATGCATTTTTACTCCTTTTTTTTAATTTTATCTTTTTTTCTTTTATTCCTTAATTCTAATATTAATTTTAGAAATAAATAATAGATTTATAACAAAACTCTATAAACCCTATTTTCTTAAATAACATATTTAATTAAATTAAATCTAACGATAATTATGAAAGTTTTAATAAGTGATGAATTTCAAGAAGAAGGAGTTGAAATATTTCAAAAAAATGGATTTGAAGTATTTGAGAAATTTACTATAACAAAAGAAGAATTAAAAAATGAAATAGGAAACTACGATGCTATTGTTGTCCGCTCAAGAACTAAACTCACTGCTGATGTATTAGAAAACGCAAAGAATTTAAAAGTTATTGGAAGAGCGGGAGTGGGTTTAGATAATATTGACTTAAAAAAAGCTGCTGAATTAAATATAGATGTTTTAAATACGCCTGAAGCACCCTCGGTATCAGTTGCCGAACTAGCTCTTGGATTCATGCTAACTTTAGCAAGAAAGATTTCTGATGCTGATCGAACTACTCACCAAGGAAAATGGAATAAAAGCCAATATTTAGGATATACTTTAAAAGGAAAAAAGCTTGGATTAATAGGATTTGGTAATATAGCTAAAGAATTAGCTAAAGATGCAATAGCATTAGGAATGAAAGTAGGAGTTTATTCTAGATTTAGTAAGGGACAAGTAGCTATTGATGAAGCTAAAAGTATTGGGTGTTCAATATATCCTTCAGTTGAAGATTTATTAAAAGATGCTCAAATAATATCGTTACATCTTCCTAGTACATCTCATACAGAAAATCTACTTAATGAAGAAAGAATGAAACTTATGAGGAAAGATGCAATAATCATTAATACTGCTAGAGGTAGTTTAATTGACGAAAAAGCCTTAATAAAAGCTCTAAAAAACAAGGATATTGGTGGTGCAGCACTCGATGTTTATCGCGAGGAACCATTAAAGGATACAGAATTAATTAATTGCGAGGATAATTTGGTACTCACACCTCATATAGCAAGTCAAACTATAGAAAATCAAGTTGATGCTGCAACTATGATTGCAGAAAAAATATCAGATTTTCTAAAAAAATTTAAATAATTATTTTTTCTTTAATATTCTTTTAAATCGTGCATTATTAATCCCGAGAGAACTTTTGGGTCAAACCAAGTAGATTTTGGGGGCATTATTCCACCCTCATCTGCAATTGATTCTAAATCTCTTATATTGACGGGATATAAGTTTATAAATAAATCATTTCCTCTCTCTGTTATATATTTCTCCATTTCTTCGGGATTTTGTACTCCCCCAACAAAAAAAATATTTTCATCAGCACGTGGATCAATAATGCCTAGAATTGGTTCTAAAATTACATCTTGAAGAATAGCTACATCTAAAGAATCTCGCTTAGATTTAAATTTTTTTTTCTTGATTGAGAGTTTATACCAATTTCCCTTTAAACATATAGCCATTTCATTTTTCTTTTTTGGATTAAATGCATTTTCAATTAGTGTTACTTTAAATTTTTCTTCTAAATTATTTAAAAATTCGCTGTCACTCATTGGAAGCTTTTTGATAACACGATTATAAGGTAGTATGCGAATTTGATCATCAGATGCAACATAAGATAGTAAATATTGCCAAGGGGGATCGATTTCTTTATCTACACTAGACTTTTTCAATTGAATTTTACGGTATTCTGCTGCACTTGCGGCTCTATGATGGCCATCCGCAATATATATCTTTTCATTCCTAAATAAATCTTTTAATTGTTTGATTATATGGGGAGAATTTTCTTGCCATAATAAATGCTCATAACCATACTTCTTGAATTTAAATTTGGGTTTTTGTTGTTTTATTTGCTCAATTAAAGCATTGATCTTCTTATTAGCCCGGAAGACTGTCCAGACTAAACCTGCTGCAACATTCGTAGCTAAGATATGATTTGTCCTGTCTTTGAGTGGTTTCTCACGAGTATGTTCATGTTTTACAATATTTCCATCTTCATAATCTTGGAGTGAAACTCCAATTATAAATCCTTGATGGGCAAAATGAGCTGATTCTTGACGATATACAAATATACTTGGCGTTTTTTCTTGCACAATGATGCTCTTATCTTTAAATACTTTATAAGCCTTAGCAGCGTTTAGATAAACTTGATCGCCTTCTCCATCAGGTAAAATAAGATGGATTAATGAAGTAGGATTCCTCTTTAATTCTTGTTCTTCCTCTTTACTAATTACATCATAGGGATTGGTACAGAATTCTTCTGGATTTACGGGAATATATGGTTTAAGCGGAGATATATCTACCATAATATTAAATAAAAGATGTGAGTTTATATATTAATTTCGATTATTTGATTGCTTTATATCCTTCCAGCTTTAATAATCGCCTTTTAAGTTTAGTTTCCCATGTCTTATCTGATTTACCCATGAAACCCCCAATTTCTCCGTTTTTTCTTAAAACGCGGTGGCAAGGGATTATTAACGGTATAGGATTTGTTTTACAAACATTTCCTATGGCTCGAAACGCTTTAGAATTAATTTTATTCCCGATTTCATAATACGTGGTTATTTCACCTGGGTTTATAGTTAATAGTGTTTCGATTACCTTTCGAGAGAATTCTGATTTAAATTTATCATTTAGATCTAACTCGACGTTAAGTTTTTTAAACTCTTTATATAAATTAAGCTTTTGGCCTTGTAAATAATTTAAAACAAGATTTTCAATTTGATAAAGAACTGCAGCTTCATTGGAATTGTTTTTAGATGTTAAGTCAAGATTATTTAATTTAATATAATCTAACACTTCTTTTTCATTCTTGAATATATTTAATTCTTCTAATTTTATCTTTTTCTTATTTTTTAAATATTTATAGGAAAGAAGGATAAAAACATTCATTTGATCAGACTTAAAAAAGTATGC
>JAEOSD010000064.1 GCA_016840545.1 Promethearchaeota archaeon | reverse complement strand
CATCTCTCTTACCCCTTTCTCGATTTTCTTCCTTAAGTCTTTCGACGAATTTTTCGCCTCCGACTTCCTTACCTACTGTATAAAGCAACACTGCCATCCGAGCCAAGGCTTTTGTCCAATTCTTATAACGCTTTCCCATTTCTTCCTCGCTAACCAGATACTTTTCATAATCAGGTATTTCTTTCATAATATTTCCTCCTAATAAAAATAATTAAAATAATTCTAGCGATTTTCACTTCCCTATATTTTGCTAATATATTGTCGTTTAAATTACTTTTTAAAAATATTTAAAACAATAAAAACAGGTAATCAACACAATAATTATTTAAAAAAAATTATTTTATGAATAATTCTAAGAATTTACTTTTAAAATTTGAAGTGTCTGTTTTATTTATAGTCATATTTAACGGTGGGTTATCATTCCCTTGATAGAATTGATAATCTTAATAATATGTCCCAAATTAATTATGATGATCAATTAAGGATTGTTATTTGAAGGTTGCTAGATATGAAAAAAAAAGTTATTATTATTGGAGCACTTGGGATGGATTTTCATTTATTTAATACTGTATTTAGAGATAACGATGAATATGAAGTAATTGCTTTTACTATCGCGGGAGAACAAAATGTAGGAACTACAGATGAAACAGAAAGAAGATTTCCTCCTGAGTTGGCAGGCGAATTATATCCAAATGGCATTCCAATGGTTTCAGAGGAACTCTTAGAAGAAATAATACAAAAATACAATGTGGATGAGGTAATCTTTGCATACTCTGACGTTTCTCACGAAGAAGTAATGCATAAGGCATCTCGAGCCTTGGCAGCAGGTTCTAATTATCGATTAATTTCAGGACGCTTTACCCAGATTAAAGCAAACAAGCCTGTAATCGCCGTTTGTGCTGTAAGAACGGGTTGTGGAAAAAGTCAGGTTTCGAGGGCAGTTTATCGTTATTTAAAGAATAAAGGGTATAAAGTTGTGGCAATTCGGGAACCTATGCCTTATGGTGATCTAATTCAACAAAATGTAATGAGATTTGAGAAATATGAAGATCTTGATAAATATGACTGCACAATCGAAGAACGTGAAGAGTATGAGCCGTATATTAGACAAGGTCTTGTTATTTATTCTGGTGTAGATTATGAGAAAATTATAAGGGAAGCTGAAAAAGAAGCAGATATTATGGTATTCGATGGAGGAAATAATGAAATCTCTTTCTATATAACGGATTTATTATTTATTGTTGTAGATCCTTTAAGACCTGGTCATGAAAAGAAATATCATCCTGGAGAGGTTAATGCACGATATGCAGATGTGTTTGTTATTAATAAAATGAATAATGCTAAATTAGAAGATATCAAAGTAGTTGAGGAAAATCTCCAAGAACTAAATCCAAATGCAATTCGAGTCTATACTAATTCAGTAGTTAAAGCAGAGGATCCTTTAAAGTTGAAAGGAAAAAAAGTAGTAGTTGTAGAAGATGGTCCCACCCTAACGCATGGTGGTATGTCTATTGGAGCTGCTTATGTAGCTGCAAAAAATGCTGGTGCGAAAATAGTAGATCCGAGACCTTATTTAGTTGGATCTATGAAGGAGGTATACGAAGAGTTTCCGCAAATAACTGAGATCGTACCTGCTATGGGTTATAATGACGATCAAATTGAAAATTTGGAAAAAACTCTCAATAATGTAAAAGCTGATATTATTTTAAACGGAAGCCCAATAGATTTAACTAAATTAATTAAAGCGAATAAACCAATTGTTAAAGTAACTTACGATATTGAAGCAACTAGAAAACCTTCAATAGAAGATGTATTGGATAATTTTATTGATAACCATTTAAAAAAGTAATTTTTTAAAACCCTTAATTTCATGATTATTTATTTTCACCATAGGTGAATTTTAATGATTTTAGAAAAAAAAGAATACAACTTTAATGAAGTCCAAAAAGGATATGCGAATCAAACGTTATATATCAATTTATCTAAAAATAAGATTCTTATAAAACCTGTTTCAACTGAAATGAAAGAAAAGTTCATCGGTGGTAAAGGTTTTGATTTATGGTTGATGTGGAATAGCTTATCAAAAGATAAAATAATTAAATGGAATGATCCTGAAAATGAAATCTGCATTTCTTCTGGGCCCCTAGGAGGGAGTATTTTTTATCCAGGATCAGGTAAATCGATTGTTACAACGATTTCTCCTTTAACAGGGATTATTATTGATTCAAATGTTGGAGGATATTTTGGACCTTATCTTAAGTTTTCTGGATTTGATGCCATCGAAATTCAAGGAAAAGCTGAAAAAGATGTAATTATTTTCATTGATGGTATTAATCATGTTGTACAAATAGAATCTGTTGAGGATGAGGACAATCTGTCAGTTTTTTCTCATGAACTTACTCAGCAACTTACAGAAAAGTATGCGGAGGATGCTAATGAAAAGCAACGTGTTTCTGTTGTAAGTACTGGTCCTGCTGCAAAACATACTAAATGGGGCATGTTAAATTTTTCTTGGTTTGTAAGAGGGAGGAATTGGGCATCTTGTAAGCAAGCAGGAAGAGGGGGAATTGGTTCTGTTTTTACAGATAAAAGAATAAAAGCAATAGTGGTTCATTCCCCTAAAGCAACAGTCAATTCTAATAATCCTGCGGATTTAAAAGTCGCCCGGGAATTTGGAATAAAACATACTCAAGAGGTAATGAAACTTGATCCTCACCAGAATGAAATGCGAAGAGTTGGAACAGGTCATCTGCCAGATATAATGAATGCTGCTGATCTCTTACCTACTGAAAATTTTAGATTTGGAGCGCATAAAGAAATACCAGGAAAAGACATTCCTTTTGCCCGAGATGTCTGGAGAAAAATATATTCAGGAAAAGAGGGAGCAGATGGTTGTTGGATTGGTTGTACCGTCAGTTGTTCTCATTATTCTGAAGGTTATGAAGTTATGACAGGTCCATTTAAAGGTGAAAAAGTTATTGTAGATGGACCTGAATATGAAACAATAGCTGGTGTTGGTTCCAATTGGGGTGTTTGGGATCCAAAATGGGTTCAAGAAACAAATTTCTACTGTGATACTTATGGTCTTGATACCATCTCGGTTGGAACTGGAATTGCTTTTGTTATGGAGTGTTATGAAGCAGGGATATTAAATAAAGATATTACTGGAGGATTAGACCTCAATTTTGGCAATGTTAAAGAAGCAGTAGAATTAATACATCAGATGGCTAAAGGGGAAGGTTTTGGAGCTGTTGTAGGACAAGGAATAAAAGAGATGAAAAGAATCTTTATTGAAAAATATAATGCGGATCCTAAATTTGTCCAGGATATTGGTATGGAACATAAAGGATTAGAATTTTCCGAATATGTTACTAAAGAATCACTCTCGCAACAGGGAGGGTATGGTCTTACAAATAAGGGACCTCAGCATGACGAGGCATGGTTAATTTTTGAAGATGTTATCAGGCAATCTATTCCCACATTTGAGGATAAAGCGAAAGCCTTACGTTGGTTTCCTCTGTGGCGTACTTGGTTTGGTCTTTGCGGACTGTGTAAATTACCATGGAATGATATCCAACCAGAAAGCCAAGCAGATTATCCAATAAAAGATCCTAAAACAGGAGAATTAATTCGTGCCAAAGTTCCTGATCACGTTGAATGGTATGCTAATTATTTTTCTGCGGTAACAGGATTTAAATCGACTGCAGATGATTTAATTAGGATGTCTGAGAGAGTTTATAATTTACAGCGAATATTTAATATTAGACAAGGAAGAGGTCTTCGGGAGCATGATTCTAATTTTCCTTATAGAGCCATGGGGCCGGTCATCCCCCTTGAATACGAAAGCCGCAAAGATAGATATGATAAGCAACTTAATGAATTAGGAATAGATATCTCTAATAAATCTACGGAAGAAAAAGTAAAGCTTTTGCGCCAACATCGAGAGGAGCAGTATGAGAAATTACAAAATGCTGTATATAAGGAAAGAGGATGGACAGATAAAGGATGTCCCACCATTGAAAAAATCAGCGAATTAGGCATTGATTTTGAAGATGTCATTAATATTATTAAACTGTATCAATAAAATTAAATGAATTAGAAAAAGGTATCCAAATGGAGAATATAACTAAGCATCCCATCTTACAAATACCTATTAGAAAGAAAATAAAATTTAAATTTGATGGGAAAGAATTAACAGGATTTGAGGGAATGGTTATATCCTCTGCTCTTTTTCTCAATAAAATTAAAATTTTTGGTCATCATGTAAGGGATGGAAGCCCTCAAGGTATTTTCTGCGCAAATGGTCAATGTTCGCAGTGTAATGTGATAGCAAATGGTATTCCAGTTAAAGCATGTATGACTCCCCTTGAAAAAGGAATGATTATTGAAAGTTGTAATGGGCTCCCAAACTTACCTCCACTTGACACTCCTGTAGAGGTTGGAGATCCTGAAATAATTGATACAGAGGTTCTTGTTATAGGCGCAGGTCCAGCTGGATTATCAGCTACTAAGGTATTAGGAGATTATGGTCTTAATGTAATTCTTGTTGATGATAAAGATCATTTAGGAGGAAAACTTGTTCTTCAAACACATAAATTTTTTGGCTCACAAAAAGATGTTTATGCTGGTAAGAGGGGAATCGAAATAGCAGAAATTCTTGGGACTTCCGTCATGGAATTGAAAACGGTAAATGTGTGGTTAAATAGCACTGCTGTAGCTGTTTTTAGTGATGGTATTGTAGGAATTTTAAAAAATAATATAGATTATGCAATGGTAAAACCAAAATATCTTCTAGTGGCAACTGGTGCCAGAGAAAAAATGTTAGTGTTTCCTGGTAACACACTTCCAGGAGTTTACGGTGCTGGTGCTTTCCAAACGTTGGCAAATAGAGACTTGGTGAAATCAGCTAATAATATATTTATTGTAGGGGGAGGAAATGTTGGTTTAATCGCAGGTTATCATGCTATTCAAGCAGGAATAGAAGTTGTGGGATTAGTTGAAGCTTTACCCCAATGTGGAGGATATAAAGTTCATGAAGATAAACTTAGGAGGTTGGGCGTTCCAATTTATATAAGTTATACAGTACTTTCTGCAAATGGAAATAATAACGTTGAATCAATTACTATTGGAAAATTAGATGAAGATAATAATATTATCAAAGGATCTGAACGAACTTTCAAATGTGATACTATACTCATTGCTGTTGGCTTGAATTCAGTAGACGAGTTTTTTCAAAAGGCAAAAGAATTTAATATGAAAGTATGGGTTGCTGGCGATGCACAAGAAATTGCAGAAGCATCGGTTGCAATTTTCACAGGTAGAATTGAGGCCTTGAAAATTTTAAAAGAAAAGAACATAGATTTCGATGAAAATATAGATGAACTGCAGAATTTTGCAGATATAATGAAAACAAAACCTCCTTCACCAATTAAAACTGAATTTACAGCTAAAGAAGAAGGAATTTTTCCATTATTTCACTGTAATCAAAAAATTCCTTGTAATCCTTGCACTACTGTATGTCCTCAAGAACAGATAGAAACTATCGATAATCTCATCACTCAATTACCTTACTTCAAGGATGAGAAAGAATGTATAGGATGTGGAAATTGTGTTGCAGTATGCCCCGGATTAGCAGTAACACTAGTTGACTATAGAAAAGATAAGAATAATCCACGTGTCACCTTTCCACTTGAATTAAGTGATAAAAAAATCGAAAAAGGACAAATAGTTGTTGTGGTTGGCAATGAAGGAGAATTAGGAGAATTTGAAATCGTACGATCAAGGATATTACCAGAATTCCCTAAAACACAACTTATTACGGTTAGTTTACCTTCAACAATAGCCAAGAAAGCTGTGGGCATCAAACTAGGAAAGACATCTTATAACGAGCCTATAGATTACTATCAGACTCCTTTTATGGATGATGATATTATTATATGTCGTTGCGAAAGAGTGAATGTGGGAGAAATAAGGAAATGGATTCGATATGGTGTAAGAGATTTTAACGAACTAAAAGCTTTAACAAAAGCTGGAATGGGTGCTTGTGGAGGTAAAACATGTACACCTCTTATTAATCGAATTTTTTGCGAAGAAGGTGTTTCTAATGACCAAATAAACCAAGGAACAAATCGTCCTTTATTTATTGAGGTTCCAATGGGCATTTTTGCTAAAGTTAAAATAAAGAAGGGGGAATAGTAATTATGACAGAATATGATGTTATCATCATCGGGGCTGGAAGCGTAGGTGTTCCAACAGCTTTAGCAACATCAAAAGATAATTTAAAAACTCTGGTAATCGATACCTTACCATCAGTAGCACAAGCTGACAACAAGCATGCAATAGGGGGTATACGAGCTACGCATTCCCAGAAAAGTAAGATTTGGTTATGTCAAAGATCTATAGAGATCTTTTCTACTTGGGAAGAAAAGTATGGAGATGATATTTGGTGGTCTCAGGGTGGTTATACCTTTCTGGCCTTTACAGAAAAGGATGAGGAAATGCTAAAAAACACAGTTAAACTTCAAAAAGGCTATGGACTTAATATTGATTATGTTGGGCCTGAAAAAATTAAAGAATTAATTCCAGGAATTAATAATGAAAATTTATATGGGGGAACTCACAGCCCGGAGGATGGCAATTGTTCACCTTTATTATCCTTACATGCTTTTTATCGCCATTCCAGAAATAATGGAGCAGAATATAAGTTCAATGAAAAAGTAATTGATATTTTAACTAAAAATGGTAAAATAGTCGGAGTTAAAACTACTAAAAACTCATATAAAACTCAAAATGTAGTTAATGCTACTGGAGCATATGCAAAAGATATAGGTCGAATGATTGGAACTGATTTGCCAGTAGCACCTGAATCACATGAAGCGGGTATCACTGAACCAGTACAGAATTTTTTCTCCACTATGGTAGTTGATATTCAACCAGCAGTAGATCCATTATTTGGAGATTCAAAAAATTACTATTTTTATCAAAATAAAGAAGGTAAGATAATTTTTTGTTTAACACCTAAACCTAATATATTAGGAGTAGATAGAAGAGAAACAAGCTTTTTTTTACCCCAAATAGCAAAACGTATGATAAGACTATTACCTCGTCTAAAAAATATAAAGATAAGACGAACATGGCGGGGATTATATCCTATGACTCCAGATGGAAATCCAATATTAGGAAAAGTTGATAATATTGAAGGATACATAAATGCTGTTGGTATGTGCGGACAGGGTTTTATGTTAGGCCCAGGAGTAGGAGAAATAATAAATCGAATCTTAACTGATAATTTATCTCTAAGAGATAAAGAAATTATAACAGATCTTAGTTGTTCTCGTGAATTTTGTCAGGAAGAAGAATTAAAATAAAAATTATATAATGAAGAATGTTAAAATGAGTTTTGACATAATAATTAAAAATGGAAGAATTATTGATGGAACAAGCAATCCATGGTATCGTGGAGAAATTGGAATAAAAGATGGGAAGATAAAAAAAATAAGAACAAACATAAGTGATGAAAGATCCAGAGAGATTGATGCGGGAGGGATGATTATTTGCCCAGGATTCATTGATATGCATTCTCACACTGATTTTATTTTGCCAATTTTTAATAATGTAGAGTCTTTTATACGTCAAGGTATAACCACTAATGTAATAGGGATGTGTGGAAACAGTCTTGCCCCCATTCATCCTGATCATATCGAAGATTTTCGAAAGTTTTATGCTAGTATAATTCCTCTATATAAAGATTACCAATTCACCTGGAATACTTTTAAAGAGTATTTAGCTAAATTAGAAAAAGATCAATGTACAATAAATATAGTCCCTGTTGTTGGATTTGAAAATATACGTATTGCGGGTGGACCGGGATATGAGAATCGCCCTCCTACTATTGATGAAACTCAGAGGATGAAGGAATACGTTAGAGAAGCAATGGAAGCTGGTGCTTTTGGAATGAGTACCGGTCTCATTTATGCTCCTCAAGTTTATGCTAAAACCGAGGAGATCATAGATGTAGTTAAGGTAGTTGCTCAGTATAACGGGTTATATTTTTCTCATATTCGTGATGAAGGTAAAGATGTGATTGATGCAATTAAAGAAGTAATTGAAATTGTAGAAAAATCTGGATGTAGAGGGGGTCATATTGCACATCATAAAATATCAGGAAAAATTTCGTGGGGTAAGTCCGTAGAAACTTTAAAACTCATCGAGGAAACAGAAAACCAAGGCATTAGTATTACATACGATCAATATCCCTATAATAGAGGATTTACTTTCCTAAATGCATTACTTCCGCCATGGGTGCATGAAGGTGGTCCTGATAAATTGCTTGAACGTATTAAAGAAAAAATTAATCAAGAAAGAATCAAAGAAGAAACATCTGATCAAATAGATGAATGGGAAAATTTTATCAAAAGAAATGGATTTGATTGTGTTTATTTATCCTCTGTAGTATCTGAGAAATGGAAAGATATTGAAGGGAAGAATATTCCAGAAATTACTAAAATTAAAGGAATGAAAGATGAGTGGGAGACATTATTTTCAATTTTAATTGACGAGGAAGGTGGTTCTACTGTAACGCTTGAAACGATGGGAGAAGAAGACATCCGTAGAATCATGACAGGACCATATCATATGGTTGGTACTGATGGGTTAGGAATTCCGAATAAACCTAGCCTTGGTAAGTATCATCCTCGATTTTATGGAACATATCCACGCATTTTGGGCAAATATGTTAGAGAAGAGCAGTTATTAACATTAGAAGATGCTATTCGGAGAATGACTTCATTTCCTGCATTAAGATTAGGATTAACTGATCGTGGATTAATAAAGGAAAATTTTTGGGCAGATCTTGTTATTTTTAACCCAGAAACCGTGATTGATAAAGCTACTTATGAAAATCCCCATCAATTCCCTGAAGGTATCCCCTATGTAATCGTTAATGGAGTTATAGTTGTGGATAATAATAAACAAAAACGAAAATTTCCAGGTAGAGTATTGTACCGTCCTGTCTAATAGTTAATCATCACTAAAATTAAAATAAGTAATTTGTAGTAATTGACCTTATCTGATTTATATCTAATCTTTCTTTTTACTATATAATTATTATTAAAAATTATGAGATATGAGAAATGGTTCGACATTTATTAAAAATATCAGATTTCTCTAAAGTAGAATGTGAGAATGTAATTAATAAAGCTATTGAAATAAAGACAAATTCTGAAAAATTCAATACGGCCTTAATGGGTGACACATTATTAATGCTCTTTGAGAAGCCATCACTGAGAACAAGAATTTCATTTGAAACAGGTATGCAACAATTGGGCGGTCATGCAATATTTTATTCAATAAAAGATTCTCCTCTTGGTAAAAAGGAAAACATTCATGATACTGCAAAAGTTGCATCCAGATATGTTAATTTAATTGCTGCTCGAGTTTATAAAAGAGAAGATATCTGGGATCTAGCAAAACATTCTGATGTTCCAGTTATTAATATGCTTGATGATTTTGCTCATCCTTGTCAAATTCTTGCTGATTTTATGTCCATTAAAGAGAAGAAAGGTCAATTATCTAATTTAAAAATGTCGTATTTTGGTGATGCATATAATAACGTAACTTATGATTTAATGCGAATGTGCGCACTCTTTGGCTTTAAGATGGATGTTGCTTGTCCCAAGGGAGCTGAATATACTCCCGAACAAGTTGTTTTGGATGAAGTAGAAGAATTATCAAAAGCAACTGGAGCTGAAATAAATGTCTTGCATAACGCTTTTGAAGCAGCATTAGATTCAGATATTATATATACTGATTCTTGGATGAGTTATGGAATTCCTATTGAAAAAGAAGAGGAAAGAAAAATGGCGTTTATGCCTTTCCAAGTAAATTCAAAAATTATTGAGTTGGCTAAAAATGATGTTATTTTTATGAATTGTTTACCAGCGATGCGAGGTTATGAACAAACAGCAGAAGTAATTGATGGGCCTCACTCAATCGTTTTTGATGAAGCAGAAAATAGGCTTCATGCCCAAAAATCATTGATGTTATTTTTGAGAGAAAAATATTAATTTTTTCTAATTTAAAACGTTTTTTTCTATAATCTGAGACTATTAAAACCGAAAAGTAGGAGGAAATATGTAGGAAACATATTTCCGAAAATAATAGCATCCAATGAGTAGGAATTATAGGAATAGACTATTGAAAATTTGTGATCAACTAGATATCATAACATAATTATTTAAACTACTTGAAAAAGTTATCCTGTAAAAATAGAAATATTTTAATACTTAGAAAGCTAAGATTTATAAAAAATAATAGAATAGTAAAAAAAGAAAACGGGGGGTTAAATATGAGTATTATTGGGGATGTAATATTTTATGGGATAATCTGGTTATTTGGATGGTATTTATTTCTTATTGGGGGAATAATTCTTATCATAGTTGGATTTTATTTTGACTTTTATATTTTAATTATTTTCGGAGTCATATTAATAATTAATGGGATATCTGGTTTGGTGCTTAGAAGAAAACTTGAAAAGAAAGAAGGTGATAAAATAGCAGGTTTTATTACCATCCTAAGTTTTGGATTAATATTTATATTATTTGACTTGTATTTCTTTAGTTATTCTTTAGATATATATCTATATACCATAGTCGGATTAGTTATGATTTTAATTGGAGGTATTGGTTTATTTTTTACCATAAGAAAACACCAAAGAGTAAAAACACAAGAAAAAAATGCAAGAAACGTAGAAGATATCATTTATAATTATCTAAAAGAAAATAAGGGTAAAGCCTTCACATCTAAAAGTATATTTAGCCGATGTGAAGAAATAAAAGAATTTGATGTAATTATTAGTAATATTAAAAGAATTTTGGCTAATCTAACTGTAGCGGGTAAGATTAACTCTAGCGAAAAAGAAGGAGAATTATTTTACTATGCAAAATAATTGCAATCTTTGTCACATTTGAGTCATAGGATGGAGATGCCTAAATTTCATTTAACTTTTGGGAAAAAGTTATAGTCATGTGAAGAAATATGTTTTAATAATTCAACTGCTTTTTGTTTATCGTTTTCCTTTAATATGAAGAATAGTCGTATTATATGAGAGCAAAAATATTTTTTAAATTTATTGAGATTCCGAAATTCTTGACATTTATGGTGTATATACATGCCTTCTTTATTAATCTCGATTTCATATTCCTGAGTAGATGGATCTTTAATAGTGCATGTAATCATTCCTTTGGATAAATTTAAGTTTTGAAAATCAAATTGAGAGGATACTATACCTCCACTTTTAAGTAGACTCTCTTTTTTATAGAAGTTCCGTAATAAAATTTTGAATTCATTTAAAGAAGTTAATTTGAAGTTAGAAGGTTTTTTTCCATTTTTATGAGGAAAATTATTCCGAAAATGTAATTTCCAATCAAAATATGAGATTGGCTTTTCCATATGAATTTAGAAAAATAATATGTTTATAATAAAAGGGAGAGAAGAAATTTTTTTATTTTCAGATAAAGTTAAAGATTTTTTATTGTCGGAAACACATGAAAAGCTTTGAAAAGTGAATATTAATCTTCAAAAAAATTGACAAAACCTGATTTTTCTTGAAGAGAAAGAATTTGATCATCCTCGTAGAGTGTTAAATCTTTTTTATCAAATTCAAGCTCACATTTAGGGCATTCAATTGAATCTGGATATTCAATTACATTAGGATTTTGACATCGAGGACAGTGATATTCCTTATCCATTTTTGTAAACCGGATATAAGTCTACTAAAAAAAATGTATGATTCTCATTATTTAAAGATCCCTAAAATTTTTTCTGATAATAAGATAATTCTAATTTATTTAGAAATTACTCATGTAACAATCTAACACCTTGTATTAGCTGTCTCGGAGTAATACCATAGAGCAATGCTTTGTGAAGAACTTTTACATCAACTTCAGTTGCTTTTAAATCCTTTTCTTGTATATTATATTCTTTAACTAAATTAGTTATAATTTTGTATGTTGAAGATACTGTATCTTTTAGCATCCCGAAATATCCGCCAAACGCAGTAAACATATTATACATTAAATCAATATCTTCAAGTGAAAACATTTTAGAGCATTCACTACAAATTATTCCATAATTATTTCCTAATTTTACGATTTTTGATTGTTTTTTTGTATCATTGTGGCATATCCTACATTGCACAACAGGTAGATTTGTTTTCCTTTTAATTGGTTCTTGAATCATCATAAATTTTTTATTAATTAAATTTATTTAAAGGAAAAAATTGTAATTAAAGCAGTTTTTCAATTTCACCTAATTTTTTTAATACCCATTTCTTAAATTGTGGGAAATTTTTAATTGAAGGTATAGAATTAGAAGGTGATTCTTTATTATTAATTGGTTCTGTAAAGATTGCATTATTTTTATTGGTTATATTTTCATCATAATTCATACTATCGCTTGAGATGTTAGTTAAGATTTCCTCTGGAGCTTTTAGAATGTTAAAAATTTTATATAAATCAGAGAGATCATCCTTATCTAATGTATATTTTGTATGATTCATTTTTTGCCATTTAGTTAAAAATTCCTTATCAAGTCCATTTTTCCAATGATGATTTCGTAAATAATCATAGAGTTTTTGCGGATTATAAAGTTGTTCCAAATCTAAATTTGAAGGGTTTACTTTTCTGCTGCGGTAATCATGAAGTAACTGAATAAATTCACGACCAAGTTTTCTATTGCTAGATACAATAGTGTGATATTCATCTGAGAAATCAATTAATGGTTTTTTATTAGAATATTTTAATTTTTTGTTGAAAAAGAACTTAACATCGACTTCAGGAATCTCAATTTTATAATAGAATCGTGTAAAACCTAGAATTTTATCCCAATATTTAGGATCATACTCAGAGAGGATTTGAGAAATTTTACGGCTATTTATGTTTAATTCCTCATTTAATTCAGTGAAAATAGTGGTTGCAATACTTTTTATTCGTAAAATTTTATCTTGTAAAATAGATTTATTTTTAGAACTATTAATTAACTGTTTTTCAAATTCTAAATTAATCTTTGTTGGATCATAATTTAAAAAAGATCCACTCTTTTTATTATAAAAAACAAAATGCCCATTATCAATAGTGCAATCTATTTTCTCATTTGCATTAATAACGCAGTGAATATTATCTAATTCCATTATTTCATGAAGCTCATTGCTGTTAATATTAGTTATAAAAAAGAAACATGGGGTTTGAGAATAAGAATTATTATTTTCTAGTTCAAGTATTTCACTGATATTATGTAGTGCTGTGGAGTCTAAATCAACCACATTATAACCACCTGTAAAAATTTCAAGAGAATGAAGATGTTTCAAATCCACATACGGAGCTATAACTAGGCTTTTTTGTTGAAAGAATAAAATGTTTAAAAATTCCGGCTGTAAAAAATCATAACCCGTATCCAATGAATCCACCTAAAAAATAATAGATTAATTAAAACTTAAATTAGATTGAGTTTGTTCTTAAAATAATTGAAGATAACTTGAATAATCAAATCCTCAAAACATTCTTTTACGTTTTCTCCACTTAATGCAATTACAGGATACACTACTGCAGTACCATCTTTATAAGTATCTGAGAATGGTAAACCTAGTTGCTTTTTAAACTCTTCAATTGTTACGGCACTCTCTAGATCTCTCTTATTTAATTGTATTACATAAGGAATCTTAGTCTTCTTAGTAAAGCTAACTAATTCCCGAAAGCTACGTTTATTTTGTTCCATTTTCTGAAGTTTAGAATCTCCAACAAAAACCACTCCATCGGCTCCATCTAGCACATATTCTCTGGTTTGGAGAAAGCGTTCTTGACCGGTACATGTTACTATCTGTGCAATTATATTGAATTTTACGTCTCCAAGATTTAGAAAGAAGGAAATCCTAATAGAATCTTGCCATAGAGTTCTTCCATCCGTAGTTTCAATTGAAACTCCTTTATTTAATATTATTCCGTTGAACTTTTCACGCAATCGAAAATAATTGGTTGTTTTTCCAGATTCACCAGGACCCCAGTATACAATCTTAAATTGTAAGATTTCCTTAAGGGCCTTTGGAGTAGTTTCCTTGCTCATTTCTATTTCATTTTTCTTAATATCTTCTACATCATTTGAACCTACTGACAATATGATATCCTCCTCCATAAATGTCCTATGTAGATCCAAATACCTTCTGTTTTAGATTTTTAAGATATTTCTTAAGCTCTGCTTCATTCATTTCTAATTTAGTCATGACTTCATTGTTTCTTTTGATGGCATTACGTATTTTTTCTGCGAATTTGGTCATTTGTAAAATAAGGACACCAATATTTACTTCATTGTTAACCAATAAGATAACTAAGATCTCTCTCTTTCCTTTTTGGGGAAGATCCACATGACCAACCGATTTTACATATAATTGTAAATCTTTGAAAATCAATGTGGCTCTAATTAAAGCTTGAGTATCAAAAAAGTCTTGAGCCTGGCGAGCAACTCCATATAAGGCTGCTCCAATAGAGCTCAAATCCCAATAATTCAATTTACGATCAAATCGTGAATCGATTGCAATGATTTTTGCGTCTTGATCAATAGCAATAAGACCATAAATAAACCCTTTTCTCGTTAGCTTTCCATAGCTATATCGAATTTCATCTAGCACTTCAGCAATTTCATTTTCATATAATACTTTTGGTACATAAAACGACATTTTATCACAATTTTAGTGTTTTATAAGAAAAGATAAGCAGTAGTATTTAAAGAAAAAAATTAAAAATGAAAAATTCACAATAAGACTTATAAATATTTGAATCCCAATATACAAATTATAAAGAATGTTCAATGTAGATCACTTTAAGAGGTAATGAATATTCCAAAAAAAAAAGAAAAAGATGATGAAGAAGAAGAGATAAAGGTAGAGGATTATAACAAATACTTTCATCAAGCTGTTAAATATTCTTATTCCAAAAATTATGATAAAACAATTGAAA
Source organism: Promethearchaeota archaeon (assembly GCA_016840545.1). Lineage (GTDB taxonomy): Archaea > Asgardarchaeota > Lokiarchaeia > Sigyniarchaeales > SOKP01 > SOKP01. Next base: position 1,718 of record JAEOSD010000064.1, on the reverse strand, counting down.
ATTGGATAAAAGTGCTTACTATAAACCCGAAATACGTTAATGGTTGGATAATACTAGGAAAAGTATATGAGAAGAAGGGAGATTATCAGGAAGCTTTAAAATATTATGATAAAGCATTAGAAATAACACCCACTCATCTTAAGGCAAATGAATATAAGAACCAATTATTAAAAAAGAAAGAAAAGGTAAGTTAACAATAAAGTGAGTGGGATATTTTTTTCAAAAAGATACTACTTCTAAAGAAGAATTTTTAGTAAAGGAAAGCTCTTTTTCACTAGTATAAGAATTAAATTTTAGAGAAAGATTTTTTATAATAATATGATCTCCTTCTTCAATAAGTTTTAAGGTTTCTATAGCGTTCATGCCCCAAATATTTACACAAACAGATCCAGAATCATCACTTAAAATTAGCTTTAATAGAAACATTTTTTCACCATCCTTTTTAGAAATTTCCTTGAATTCTTTAATGTGGACTTTTCCTTTTAATTTTTGAATAAATGAATATTTATTAATTAGAGAATTAATTGAAAAATGATTATTGAATTCTTTTTTTTTATACATTATTTTTTCTAATTTTTTTTTAACTTTTGAATTTATATCTCCAGGTGCTAAAATGATCTTACCTTTTTTTCCTATATGAACTTCTAGGTTTCTATCTCGATTTATTTTGGCATAATCACCAAAAACCCGTACTAATTCCCCTTCTCTGAAAGAATCATTATTCATTACTGTTGCTTTCTCATCCCACATGATAACTTTTATTTCACCTGAATTATCACCAACAATGCATGAAGAAACTGCTCCGATAGTATTATCCTTACGCAGAAATTCTTTTGGAGGAAAGCATTTTAAAATTTTACCTAGTAAAACTATATTTTCCATGCCTTCTTTGAGATTGGAAATAGGAATGGTAAATTCATCATAGTTAATATCCTCCTCACCTTCCTGATAGAGTTCTGTCTCTATTTCTGGGGAATAAATATTCATTCCGTATTCTTTAGCAATGATAAAAAGAATACCTTGCTTAGACATAATTCCACCATATTCTTTTGCTTTTTTATTAATTTCCTTTTCTAATTCCTTTTCTGAAAAACCATGTTCAAGAAGTTTTTGAATTATCTCTTCCAAGGATGAACTCATAATCTACTCCTTATATTAATAAATTGACAGATAAGTTAAAATTATAATAAATATTTTTAAAGAAAAAATGAGTTAGAAATAATATTATCGAAATTATTTAACTCTAAACGCTATGAATGAAAATATTAATACGATAAAGGATAAAGAAACTATTAAAACAAGATTTCACAGATTATTTGAGTATAGTCATATTATTTATACAATTTTGTTTTTTTTAATTATAATTGTAATTACTGTCCTTAGCCTTTATCCAAAAGAGGATATTGGTAATATCGTCTTGGTTGTAACCATTTCCTTTACTCTTACTTATTTAATCTTAATGTTTATTAGTATGATCCCTCAGATGGAGGCTCATATATTCTCGAAAGAAAGGAAAGATACCATAAAAAAGCTTACAATCTTAATGGCTACATTTGGAATTTGCTTAATTTTAATTTTAATCTATTTCTTTTTTGGCTCCTCTTCACAAATACCTGTTCAGTTTTTAGGTTGGGATATAATATTACCATATTCGTGTGTTATTATTTATTTTGGGTGGAATTTACTTCAGATATTCTTTATTAGAAAAATTATGGTTA
>JAEOSD010000063.1 GCA_016840545.1 Promethearchaeota archaeon | reverse complement strand
TATAGAAATTTTAGATGAAAATAACTTAAAACCGTTAATGCTTCATGCAAAAGAAGGTGTAGCTTTGATTAATGGCACACAATTTATTTCTGCTTATGCTATTAAAATAACTGAAAGATTTTCTAACTGCCTTGAGCATGCAGACATAATTGGAGCACTCACACTTGAAGCATATTTAGGTTCACCCCAACCATTTGATGAAAGACTAATAAATCTAAGACCACATCAAGGAGCCAAAATTGTCGCCAAAAATTTTAGACGGTTTTTAAAAGCATCCCAGTTTATTGAGTCTCATAAGGATTGCGGAAGAGTTCAAGACCCTTATTCTATTCGATGCATCCCACAAGTTCATGGAGCTTCTAGAGATGCGTTTTTTCACTTAATTGAAAAGTTGGATTGCGAACTAAATTCAGTGACAGATAATCCTATAATATTTAATGAAGAAGATACGGTTAGTGGAGGTAATTTTCATGGCCAACCATTGGCTTTACCTTTAGATTATGTGGGTTTAGCTGCCTCTGAACTTGGGAATATCTCTGATCGCCGAATATATCTCCTTTTAGAAGGAAAATGGGGAATTCCTGAGTATTTAATCAAAGAATCTGGCCTAAATTCAGGATTTATGATTACTCAATATGCCTCTGCAGCATTGGTAAGTGAAAATAAATCAATGTGTTTTCCAGCTAGTGCAGATAGTATTCCTACTTCAATGGGTCAAGAAGATCATGTTAGTATGGGATCTATTAGCGCTAGAAAAACTCTAAAAATTATAGAAAATCTCGAAAAGGTGTTAGCAATTGAACTTTTATGCGCTTCACAAGCATTTGATTTCAGAAGACCATTGAGATCAAGCAAAATTTTAGAATCTTGCCATTCATATATACGTCAAGTGATTCCTCATGTTAATAATGATGTTATACTTTCTGAATATATTGAGAAAAGTTTGGAAATTATAAGAAGTAAGGAATTATTAGAGTTAATTAAACAAGTATAGATGTTCTAAAAATGTCGGTTACTTCTACGGTTTCTTTAAAAAAAACCAAAAAAAAGAAAGAGTCTTTAACATCAATAATTGCAAAAGAAAAATCTCCAGATTTGATAATTATTCATGCAAATCAACTGGTAACTTTAGATTCGAAATATGGAGCTCCAAGAATAGGTGTTGAAATGCAAAATCTTGCAATTATTGAGGATGGAGCTCTTGCAGTTATTGATAATAGAATTGAATTTGTAGGTACTACCGAGGAATTGTTTTCTTTTTACACAATTGACCAGGATGTGATTGTTATTGATGCCAGTAACAAGCTTGTTACTCCTGGATTTGTCGATCCTCATACACATATAATTTTTGATGGTTCAAGAGAAAATGAGCTAGAAATGAAATTAAATGGAATGTCTTATCTTGAAATTTTAAATGCAGGTGGAGGGATTCTAAAAACTGTAAAAGCAACAAGAAAAGCATCTGTAGAAAAATTGGTGGAAAATGGAAAAAAGATACTTGATCGCATGATGAAATTTGGCACAACTACAGTTGAGACAAAATCGGGATATGGGCTTGATGTTGAAAATGAAATTAAATCATTGAGAGCAGCAAGAGTTTTAAATAATGAGCATCCAATTGATCTGATTTCAACATTTTTAGGAGCTCATGCGATCCCTCCTGAATATAAGAATAAGAAAGAAGAATATATTGACTTGATAATCTCAGAAATGATTCCTAAAATTGCTAGTGAAGAATTAGCTGAATTTTGCGATGTTTTTTGTGAGGAGGGGATCTTTTCTATTGAAGAAACGAAAAAAATATTAAGTATTGCTAAACGTTTTGGTTTGAAACCTCAAATTCATATTGATGAGATTGTAGATACGAATGGAGCATTATTAGCAGCGGAAATGAATGCTGTACAGACCGGACACTTATTAAAATCGAATGATGAGGGCTTAAAAGCAATGGCTAAAATGGGTGTAATTGCCACACTTTTACCTGGAACACCATTCTCACTAATGTTAAAAGACTATGCTCCAGCTAGAAAGATGATAGATTTTGGAATTCCAATAGCTCTAGCAACAGATTTAAATCCAAACTGTTGGACGGAGTCGATGCAGATAATTATAGCTCTAGCATGTTATAAAATGAAAATGACCCCCGCTGAAGCTTTAACTGCAGCTACCATTAATGGAGCCTGTGCGCTCCAAAAGCAAGATCAAATAGGAAGTATCGAAATAGGTAAGAAAGCAGATATTTTAATATTTGATGTACCAAATTATAACTTTCTACCTTATCAATTCGGTGTTAATTTAATAGAAAAAGTAATTAAAAATGGAAAAATAGTTTTTGAAAATATTTTTTAATATTACTCTCTTAAAAATCAAAGTAATGTTCTAACAAGTGCTTTTCTTCAAGTTTATCTGGATTTGATAGCTGTAAGTAATATTCTAAAGAGTTAAGAACAGCACCCAAAGGTAAAACACCGATCAATTCAGTACCAATAATATTTACTCCAAATCGATTTGCTTCTATTCTTACAAGCTCCATCTGTCTATAAAGTGGTGTTTTTTTATAGTTGATGTTACTAATTCCGACTTGTACATAATTTCTCCCTTCTAAAAAAGTTCCCATAGCTTTGATATTGATTAATCCGCCAGAACGTAGGTGAATGGCTTTAGCTACCTTTTTAGCAATATCCAGATCTTTAGTCCCAAGATTAATATTAAAACTAATTAATGGTTGTCTAGCACCAGTAATTAAAGCTCCTGCTGTTGGATGTAATTCCTCAGGGCCATAATCAGGTTTGCATTCAGGATCTGTTTTAATTGCTTCTCTAAGCCCTTCATATTCTCCAACTCTTATATTATCTATATTAATTCTATCTAGTTTACGGGCAGAATCTTCATATAAGTATACCGGAATTCCTTCCTTTGCCATGGCTTCTGCAAATTTCACTGATAAATCTATACACTCTTCAATGGAAACATTTTGAGCAGGTACAAATGGTACTACATCTACAGCACCAATTCTGGGGTGTTGTCCTTTATGATTGTTCATATCAATTAATTCAACGGCTCTTTTCGCAGCAACAATATTTGCTTTTAATACTGCTTCTGGAGTTCCTACAAAAGTAATAACGGCTCGATTATAATTTGTGTCATATTGGACATCTACAATTCTCGTATCTGACGTATTCTTAATTTCATTCACTATTCTCTCAATTTTACTACTATCCTTCCCTTCGCTATAATTAGGTACAGATTCCACTATTTTCTTTTTTTTATTTTCCATATTAAGTACCTCTTATATTTTAAATAAATATTTAAACTAATTAAATTGCAAAATCACTAATTATTCAAAATAAATTTAATAATTATAGAGAATACACCTTTCGCTTATAGGTTTTATCAGTAAAAATATAAACTTTATCTTTTCCATTCCCTAAAGCAGGTTCTTTGATCTTTAACTCTACCAAGATTTTATTATCCTTAGTACCTCTTGGTGTTTTATTAACTTTTTTATCCTCATATTTAAGGTCTTGTGCTTTTTGATGAATATAGGTATCTGTTTCTTTACCCATGATAATTAGATCATCACCTTGAGAAATAGATCCATTACCTAATGAAATTTGGACAAATCCTGTTTGTTGATCGAAACTAACAATATGGCCAACTCTAATATATCTATAATGTGAGAGATTATATGGATAGTTATGCTGATGATCAACTTCTGTCATTCTTTTAAAATAAAAACCCGAAGTAAATCCTCTATTATATACTCTTTTCAATTCAGTTACCCAACGCCCTACTTTTTTCTCTGTAAATGTTCCTTTATAATACGCCTCAATTGCTTCTCTATATACTTTACTAACAATTTCAACATAATGGGGGTGTCTCATACGCCCTTCTATTTTAAATGCATCAATATTTGCTTCAATTAAGTCTGGAACATAAGCAATTGTGCACAAATCCCTTGAATTCATAAATCTTACTCCATCGTAGATATATTCTTCTCCATTTTCTCCTCTAACCCACCATCTCCTTCTACATGGTTGAATACAATTGCCTCTATTTGCAGATTTTTCTTCAGTTCCACATATATCTTGAGAAAAATAACATCTCCCACTTACAGAAGTACACATAGCTCCATGAATAAACACTTCTACTTCTGTTTTGGTTAAATTTCTTTTAATTTCTTTTATTTTTTCTAGTGACAATTCTCTGGCTAATATTATACGTTCCGCAGCTAAATTTTCATAAAATTTAGCTGATAGAGAATTAGATACATTACATTGAGTAGAAATATGAAAAGGGATTCGAAGGTCTTTTGCAATTTGAATTGCCGCTAAATCATGCACTATTACGGCATCAATACCAGCTCTTTTCCCTTTTTCAATAATATTCCTAAGATCATTTATTTCATTATCATAAACTAAAATATTTGTCGCTAAGTATGTTTTTAAATTGTTATTATGACAGTAATTTACAATCTTAGGTAAATCATCTATAGCAATATTTTCAGTTCTCATTCTCATGTTGAAGCTTTCAACACCAAAATAAATAGAATCTGCATATTCTGCAGCTGCTTTTATCGATTTAAAGTTTTTGGCAGGAGCCAATAATTCTACTTTCTTCATAAGATTTAATTTTACTTATAAGTTTTCCAATATCTCAATATAATAAAAGAAACATGATATTATTTAAAAAAATTGAAAAAATTTAAGATAAAAAGATAATTTTTTCTTTCAATTTATGAATGAAAATAAAAGCAAAGGAATTTCCAATTGGTTAAAAAGAAGAAAACGGATAATAATAGGAATTGTTACAATCATTTTAATTATTTCTATGATTTTATACGTGGATTTTACAAGCTTTATTCAAAAAATAGTCATTATTGGACCTTTTGGTTTATTAGCTTTTATTATTATATATACTCTAGCTTTTATTTTAAGAGCGTATAAATTGAAGCTAACATTTAAGGGAATTAGTCAAGAAATTAGTTATTCTACATCTTATTTTTCTATAGGTGCTTCTTTTTTCATAAATGGTGTGATTCCAGGCAAAGTAGGTGATGTTGCAAAGATATTTATTATAAAAGATCAAGAAAAAATTGGATTAGGTGAATCAACAGCTGGAATTGCCGTAGAAAGAATACTGGATTTGATATTGTTGTTTGTTATAAGCTGTTTTGCTTTAATTTTTTTATATTTAAGTAATATTGGAGAAGCCGGCTCTAAAGAAGTTTTAGGGTTAAGCATACAATTTTATCTAATTATTGGTGCTGTTTTAATAATTGGTATATTAATTCTTATAATTTTATTATTATATAAAACAGAAACCGTAATCAAACTAATAGGAAAGATTTCTCCAAAAATTGCATATTATATCGGAAGATTTGTCATAAATTTTAAAAGAGGTATTAAAGAATTAAAAAAAAACAAAAAAATCTTAATATACATCATTCTGTTAGGTGTTCCGGTCTGGATTATAGATGCATTTATCATTGTAATTTTCTTTTATGCATTGGGATTCCAATTAAACATTTTAATATTAATTTTGGCTGTAATCTTATCCTTTTTGAGTCAAGCATTTCCTATAACCCCAGGAGGTTGGTTTTTTTCAGAAAATATTGGGGCCGTGTTTATATCCTTATTTTATCCTTTCTTAGGTTATAATAATATTTTAACAATTTTTATAATTGATCACCTAATTAGACAAGTATATGTTTTATTCTTCGGAGGATATTCTATTTTCCGTTTTAATTTCAGTTTAAAAGAAATTAACGATATGAAAGAATAATTATAATATGATAAAGCAAAAGTGTTAATAAACCCCTATAAATAAAAACGGATACAAATGTCAAAAATTCAGAGTATAAGTGTTGTTGTCCCTGCATATAATGAGGAAAATAAACTTCGTAAAAGTATCAATGCGATCTATAAATATTTAACTAAATTAGTTGGAAATTATTTTGAAATTTTAATTATTGAAAATGGAAGTACTGATAGAACTGCTGATATAGCAAAAGAGTTAGAAATTGAAAATACTAATATAAAAGCATTCTCTTTGCCCTCTCCCTCCCTTGGAGAAGCCTACCGATACGGAATACTTCACGCAAATCATGATATGGTCACTACTTATCCAGTAGATCTTGCCTTTAGTTTAAATTTTATCGGGCATGCTTATAACCTCATAAATAAATACCCGATCATTCTTGGTATTCGATTTCATGAGAAAAGTAAAGTTGAACGCCCTCTCATTCGAACTTTGATTTCTAAAGTTCACACAACGCTGGTAAATTTTCTTTTTAGTACACACTATAATGATGTGGATTGTTTGAAGGCATTTAGAACTGAAATTGGTAAAAAATTGGCGAAACAAACTACTTCAAAAGGTCCATTTATAGAAGTTGAATTAGCTTATCTATTAAAAAGGACAAGAATGAAATTCTATGAAATTCCTGTCAATCATATTGAAAAGGAAATTGCTAGACATCCTTTATACATTTTTCGTTCGATTTTCAAGAATTTCATTGAATTATTAAAGTATAAATTAAGAAGTTTGAATAAAGATTAACCTTTATTTCAATTTATTAGGTTTTAATCCTATTTTCGAGCCATCGTTCTTTAGGAACATCCTTAAGATACTTAGCTGGATTACCTACCCATATTTGCCTATCTGGAACAACTTTTGTGACTACTGCTCCTGCACCTATAACAGAATCTATTCCAATAGTTAATGCTGGCAAAATAGTAGCATTACAGCCTATTAGCGCTCCATCTTTTATGGTTGGTCCTTTAAAAACATAATCTGTTGTATCCATATATTTATCATTCATTGTACACACTTCTGCTCCAAAAAATACATACCTACCAATTAATGAATTGCCGGTTAAATGGCAAGAAGTTTGAATTTTTGTATAGGATAATATTTCAGTTTCATATTCTATAGTAGTACCTCTTCCTATTATAACAAAGTCATGAATTTTGCATTTTTCTCGGATTGATGCTAAATCCCCGATAAAACATTTGTTCCCAATTTCAGTTCCTCCATAAATTATCGAACTAGTTCCAATTAATGTCCCATATCCAATTTTTGCTATTAAAAATTCTTTAGAAGCTTTTCTTGAACTGATTGGGCTAGATCTTGGTTGCTTTCCAATTACTACATTATCTTGTATTTCTAGATTAGTATCTAAAATTGCACCTTCTTTAATTACGATATTATTTCCAAAATAGCAATTATCACCAATTTCTGTCCTACTTTCAATTACTACGTTAAACCCAAATGTACAATTTTTTCCTATATTAGCATCCTTATGAACAAAAATATTTCTATTTTTAGGTTTTAGTTGTAAATATTCATCTTTTATTGTTTGGATAATATCACCTTAATTAATTTTAGAGATATTGATAATTTGTTTTTAATTCAGAATTACATTTTATAGAATAATAACTTTTATAAGTATTTTAACATATTTCTTTTTTATTAAAATTGAATAAACTTTGTTATGGCGAATTTAGTATTAACATATGATTTTGAACGATATGGAAATCCATCATTACCAATAAATCACTCGAAAAATAGACAAGATAGAAGATTTGCTTTAAATGGTTTAAATATAATTTTAAAGATTCATAAAGAACATAACGTTGGAGGAACTATTTTTATTTTAGGAAGATTATTAGAATTATGCCATAAAGAAATAACGGAATTGTTTTCTAAATATTCATTTGATATTCAACAGCATACATATTCTCACATACTCTTTAAAGAAGATAAAAATAGGAGAAGAACGCCTGCTACTCCTCTAGAAATAAAACATGAAATCCAAATTACGAACTCTTTAATTAAAAAATACTTAGATATTGATGTTATTGGTTTATCAGTACCAATCGGGTATCATAATGGATTAAAAGGTAAAAAAGAAATTTTAAAAATTTTAAAAAATGAAGGAATCAGATATGTTAAATCAGATTCAAGAGGACCAGGAAATAAATTACCTGCACCATTTATTGTTAATGGAAGGTTAAAACAACCATATTTTTATGAAAATGGAATTCTTGAATTAACAGGTCAAGGTTGGCATGATTGTGTAATTAAAGGATTAGTTCCTCATGAAATGCCAAAAAAAATTATTAATAGTCCATCTGAAGAATTAAAATATTATATTAATGATTTAAATTTTGCAATAAAGAATAATTTAATTTATATTCCATCTTTTCATCCCTGGTCAATTGCTATGAAAGACCCTAAAGGATTCGTCATTGAAAATCTAATAAAATATGCTTTAAAAAATAATATTGAAATTAAATCTGCCAGTGAATTATTTTATACTCTAAAAAATTAGTATTAATTTACCAGAAGTAGAAATTAACATCAATTAATCACTCATAAGTTATATATTTCTAAGAATTGTAACGATTCTCTTAATAATTCAAATTGTTTATAATAAAGTTTATTTTCCAGATAAGTCGATCCTAAATCCCTAACATATATAAAAATATTATTAAGTTGAGTTAATTTCTTTACCTTAACATATTCATATTATTAAAATTACAATTTATTATGAAAATTGGAATAGTTGGTCAAGGTTACTGGGGGAAGATTATCCTAAGAAATTTAGAGAATATGAATTATAAAGAGATTAGTTTATGTGATATTGCTTTTTTAAATGAAAAACCTAACTTTAATCAAAATTATGAAATCTTTAGTAATTATAAGGATTTGAATTGTGATTATGTTTTTATAACTACACCAACCATTACGCATTTTGAAATTAGTAAATACTTTTTAGAAAATGGAGTTAATATATTCTGCGAAAAACCTCTTACAACTTCTACGACCGAAGCTGAGGTTTTATACGATCTTGCATTAAAAAATAACACAATATTATTTACAGATTGGATTTTTACATATAGTTCTCATATTAAAACAATAAAAGCAGATTATGAGAACGGAAAATTAGGAAAAGTAAGAAGTATTTTTATGAATAGATTAAATTTAGGACCAGAGCGATTTGATGTAAATGCTCGTTGGGATTTAGCTTCTCATGATATCTCAATAATTCAATATCTTTTTTCAGAAGCGCCTGTAAATATAAGATGGACCGATTATAAAAGGAATAAAGAGGGCAAGCAAAACGATAGCTCTTTAGGATTAATTGAATATAATGATTTTTTAGCATGTATTAATGCTAGCTGGCATTACAGAAAAAAAGTTAGAGAATGTATCTTTGAATTTGATAATTATTTTATCGTTTGGGATGATTATAAAAGATTTTTACAATATGAAGACTCAACAAACTTGATTTTTCCAATCTATTCAGGAAATTTAAGTTATCCCTGTAGTTCTTATCAAGAACCATTAAAAGAGTCAATTAAAGCTTTTTTTTCATTTAGCAAGGAAGATTTAGTGAAACAAAAAAAATTAACGATAGATACCATTAAAATATTAGAGGTTTAATCAAATGGATGTAATGTTTAATAATTTATCAAAACAATGGGATGTTATAAAGAAAGATGTGGCTCCAAGATTAGAGGCGCTTTTTAAACAATCTGATTTCATTGGTGGAAAAGCTATAGGAGAATTTGAAGAAAATTTTGCTCAATATTGTGGAGTAAAATATAGTGTAGGTGTTTCAAATGGGACTGATGCGTTGAAACTATCATTAGCGGCATTTAAAGTTGAATCTCCATGTGGAGTAATGATTCCAGCTAACACTTTTATAGCTACTGCATTACCCGTTACATATATTAGCGACGTAAATTATGACTTAACATTAATAGACTGTGATGAGTACTATCAAATCGATGTAGAGCTTTTAGAATTATACTTAAAGGAAAATAGAAACAAATGGAAATCTTGTATAATCATTCCAGTTCATCTTTTTGGCCATCCATCCAATATGAAACGAATTCTTGAAATTGCAGAGAAATTTGATTGTTATGTGTTAGAAGATTCTTCACAAGCTCATGGAGCAATGGCTTTAAATAAGAAGGTTGGAGGGATTGGAGATATTTCAGCGTTTTCCTTGTATCCGGGTAAAAATTTAGGAGCTGCAGGAGATGCCGGAGTTATTACTACTAATAACGAGGAATTATATAAAAAAGTTAAATCTTTAAGAAATTACGGATCATCTTTAAAATATCATTATGATTTTAAAGGATGGAATAATAGGTTAGATACTATTCAAGCTATAATAGTTGACGAAAAACTAAAGCATTTAGATAAATGGAACGATATGAGAATTAAGGTAGCAAAAAAATATGATAAATTACTAAAAGAGAATAGCAAGGTAATAACACCAAAAACAGCACCTTATATTAACAAACAAGTTTATCACATTTATGCTATTAGGATAAAAGAAAGAGATACACTTCAAACCTATTTAAAAGAAAATAATATTCCTACTATTATTCATTATCCAATTCCTATTGAAAAAACCAACCCATTTAAACATCTTGAGCATTTTGATAATAAAAGAACAAAGCAATATGCAAATGAGCTGCTTAGTCTCCCTATTCATCCATTTTTAACAGATGAGGAAATCGAGTACATAACAGCAAAAATTAATGCTTTTTTTGATTGAATTTTTACTAAAGCTTAAAATTAATAAAACTTTAGAGAAATGTATTAAGTAGGTGGAAAAAAATGAATAATGAAACTTATAGAGAGAATAAGTCTTTTTTAGAAAAAATTTTAGATCATAAAGGATTACTTTTTATTGTTGCTGGAATGCTAATAAGATTTGTGATGCTCTTTTATTATTATTACACTCATACAGTAGATCCATTAAAAAGTTGGGGTGATGTAGCTATAAATTATAGTGGTAGTTATTATTATCCTCCTCTCACTATGTATTTACTAAACTTTTTTAGAGTAATTTCATTTGAAATGGTTGAAATTTTCGCATTTTGGGCTTTTCTTCTAGAAGTAGTCGTAGTATTACTGTTTTATTTTGTGTTAAAGAGTTTTAGTATATCTAATTGGAAGTACATTTATGGATTATTCTTAATAAACCCATTTTTGTTTTTAAACAATGTATTTAGTTTAGAAAATTGCGGTTATCACATAACTGATTCATTCTTTTTTATCTTTTTATTTTTAGCTTTAATCTTTTACCCAAGAAAAGAAGAATGGAGCAATTATTTATTCTATATCTTTCTAGCGTTTTCTGCTGTTACAAAGATTTATACTCTACCGATTATTGGATTCTTCTTTCTTAAGTTTTTAATAGAGAAAAATTGGAATGAGATGAAGAAGTTTTTAATTTGCACAGTATTAATCGTTTTTGTTTTCCTTGTTGCACCTATTTTTTATATAGAAAATTATCTTTATCTTATTTTCTTATGGAATCAAAAGGGTGAAGATGTATTACCATTATATATTAGATTAATCATTGTTGCAATCATAAGTATATCTTATATCTTCTTTAGACTTAAAAAAGCGGGGATTATCGAGATTACATTTTTCTCAATACTAGTTATGGCTCTTTTTCTTTTCTTTAGTATTCCCTTTATAAGATATTTCCAACCTTTGTTAATCTATGGAATATTAACACCTTATGTGTTTTTTACTTTTACGCTTAATCTTGGATTTATTAAAAGAAAAATTGTTTTTGACAATAATTTATTGATATTTTACTCCTCATTCATTTTAGTTGGTATAGCTTATTTAATTATAATATTTTTATTATAATAATTCTCTTTCAACTATTTAACCAACCAGTTGGATACTAGTAGGAAATACTGCTACTTTAGGGCTATTGCCATATAATTTTTCTAAATTTTCTATTAACCTACCCCACTTATTAAATAGCTCAACTGATTCAGGAAAGAAATGATTCTTATCAAATTCATTAATATTGGGAGAGAATAAATAAAACTTTCTTTTTTTAGCAAAAGCTTTCCAAAGAATGCTCTCAATTAAGTTTTTGTATAATTTTGAGCCTGTCTCAGCTAAAAGACTATGATATCCTCTTCCCTCATAAGAAGAAGTCATTATTACTATTGCACCTCTTCTTTCTAACATATTATTTGGTGCTGTCATAAGGAGATTAAATGCTTTATATTGTGCTTGATTAAGTTCTGAATCTTCTGGAAATGAATTAAAGAAACAAATTTGATTATCTAAAGTAACCTTTGTTGAATAAAATTGATTAGCAAAATCCATTGCCTTTCTGTGAGCTTCAATAAAATGACCCGAAAATAATTTAGCTATTTTTCCTTCTTCATTTAAGATTGCATTAATAGAAAAATCTAATCCTACCTTTTTAGCAACTTCTTCGATATCTCTTCTTATATCTGTCATTCTTCCGATGCCAGCCCCTATTCCTCTCATTCCAGCAGAATGGCTTGCTTCTAATGTACGTATGCCACATACTCCGGGAAGTACAATCTTTGCTCCTCCCCCAAAGCCAGCTAAGGCATGCGGTATTACACCTCCTATAGCGATCTTTAAATCTGCTTTAAGATATGTTGAATTGACGTCAATAGGCGTACCTTTACTAGAGTCCCCTATATATGTTAAATTCTCATAAGGATGATGATTTTCAATTCTTATTGTATTAACATTCTCTTTTCCAAGTTTTAAAATGAAATCTTGTCTATTCATAGGTCGATGAGCTCCTATAGCTGTAATAATGGTAATTTGATCTTTATAAATGTCTGCTTTTTCTAATTCAGAAAGAACATGGGGGAAAATCCTTGAAATTTGAGTAGTTCTTGTCATGTCATCAATTACTATTACTATATTTTCTATTTCCTTTGCAATTTGAGATAATTTTGGAGTACCTATTGGATTTAAGATAGAAGATTTAATCCCTTCATCAGATAGTTCTTCATGTTGAGCTCCCTTCATTCTACATGCAACAACATCCCAAGATGCTGGAAACTTTAAATCAAGAAAACTAGGTTCTCGCCAAGCGGCCCATGGCACTTTTATAATGTTAGACATTAAATAAAACCTTACATTAAGATATTTTTTGTTTATTAATTAATAACAAAATATTAAATTATTGAAGTAATTTCGAATTTCAAAAATAGAATGTGAAGATCATGAATGATAATAACAAGGATAGAATTTCAAAAGACGCTTATTTTATGAAAATTGCTGAAGTTGTGTCCTTAAGATCTACTTGTATGAAAAGAAAAGTTGGTGCTGTATTAGTAAAAGATTCACACATCGTTTCTACTGGGTATAATGGAGTTCCTTCTGGTTTTAAACATTGTACGCCTGAAACTTGTGTTCGAAAAAACTTACAAAGCGGAGAAAAACCAGAATTGTGTCGTGGCGTCCATGCCGAAATAAATTGTATCATTCAAGCAGCTATTCATGGAACATCTATAAAAGGTAATACTATATTATACTCTACAACATTTCCTTGTATGAATTGCTTAAAACTGATTATAAATGCTGGTATTAAAAAATTATTCTATAAAGAAGGATATAATATGGAGAATAAGGTTAAAGAATCCCTATTAAAAGAATCTTCTTTAATTATAAAGCAATTTTAAGAAGATAATAAAAGAATAAATTTATTTTAATATTTAAAGAATAAATGAAAGTTATCATAAAAGCTAATAATGTACTTTAATAATTTCTTAATTAATTCTTTCAAGAATAGGTGTAATAAATATATTGGTGAATGAAAGAGATAACTTAATTGTAATGAAATTCGGAGGCTCATGCTTACAAAATAAGGACTCATTCGACCAAATTCTCAAAATTCTAACTCAGTATAAAGAAAAAAATAAATTAATCGTTATAACCTCTGCTATAAATGAAATTACCGATAAATTAATACATTTCTATGAGAGATCTTGTATAGAAGATGAAAAGTGTACTTTTATCATTAAAGAAATCTATGATTTGCATAAAAGTTTATTGGATCAATTATTTTCTCAAAGTAAAACAGAATATAGTGAGACTTTAAAATTTATCCAAAGAAACATTGAAGAGTTGAAACAATTGGGTAACGTAGTAAGATTAATTAGACCAAGTTTAGATATTAAAGATTTGATAAGTTCTTACGGAGAAAGACTCAGCACTTTCATTTTATCAAATTATTTAAAATCAAATAAAATTAACGCAGTGTATATATCTTCAGATGAATTGATTCTTACTGATGATAATTTTTCTCGAGCTTTACCTTTATTGGAAGAAACTGAAGTGTTAGTTAAGGAAAAGTTAATTCCTATTATTGAGAATTCCACAAATGAAATAATTTGTGCTCCAGGGTATTACGGCTCAACATTAGATAAAAAAATTACTACTTTAGGAAGAGGTGGTAGTGATCTCACAGCTGCAGTGATTGCCTATTCCTTAAGAAGTAAATATGATTGCAAAGTTATCTATTGGAAAGATGTTAAAGGATTTTTAAACGCTGATCCAAAAATGGCAAAAAAGACTGCCCTTCTAAGACAAATTTCGTATATTGAAGCGAAAGAACTTGCTTTTTTCGGTTCAAAAATCTTACACCCACTTTGTTTGGATATGAATGAGAAAGGAAACATTCCTTCCGAAATAAGAAGCTTTAAAGAACCTGAATCTGAAGAATTTACAACTATTACAAAAGAGATTATAAAAGATGATAATGTGGTGAAGGCAGTAACTTCAATATATAAGCTTTCAATGGTTACAGTAGAAAGTGATACTATGATTCCTTTAACTGGTACTGCTTCAAAATTGTTTTCTCTTTTAGGTGATAACAATGTAACCACAGTCTTTATTTCCCAGAGTTCATCAGAAAATAATATAACTTTTGGAATTGACTATGAAGATTCCACGAAAGTTAGCTTTCTGTTAAGAAATTCTGATTTATTTGGTAAAAAGTGGTTTAGAATTAAAATTGACAATGATATTTCATTAGTTGCAGTAATAGGAGCTGGTCTATTATATACTCCTGGTATTGCTGGAAAAGTATTTACAACTTTGGGAGATAATAACATTAATATAAAAGCTATCGCTCAAGGTTCATCAGAAATGAATTTTACAGCAATTATTGACAGGGTTGATTGCGATAAAGCTATCAATGTATTATATGATGCTTTTATCAATCAATATTGAAATTTCATTAGAAGGTTAAAAAAAGCTTCTAAAAACCTCTTCTGCCTTAATATTTCTATGATCCCGTCTTTTTTGACTTGAAATTTTATTTAATAAAGCTTCATTACAAATTTTTTTACCAATATTTACTTTTGGATTATTTGTCCAGTTAACATCTAATAAAAGGCAAAGATAATACACAGTACTCTGAATAAAAGCAATTAATTGTCCAATTTTTAAAGCATTTGGAGTTTCTAACGAAATCCTCGCTGATGGAACACCTTGCTCTATTAAAGCCTGAAATGTTGCATCTACTTGATAGCCTACAATTGATTGTGCTGTCTGTCCATGTATATAATCAATACCAGATTCTAATCTTAAATCTAATAATTCATTTTCTACAGTCCAAATAATTGGAATTACAACACCCTTTGTTCCACCAAGAAGATATTCTAATACTGAGTGTTGGCATAAAGGTGCTGATTGATACGCTCCCATAAAGCCTCGTTCATTTTTCCCGCTACTTTCAGAGATTTCTTGTACAAAAAGACCTACAGAGCCTTCAAGATTTATGGAGTATGGCATAGAGAATATAATTTTATATCCCTTATTATATAAATTGAATAAAAAGGCGGAAAACACTGTACTCGAATTTAAATCATATTTCATGAATAATTCGTAACTTTTTTCTAAGCCTTTTAAAAAGCTATTAATGTCAATACCGGCTAGATATGCGGGGACGATAGCAACATTAGATATAGATGCCGCAAATCTTCCTGGTAAATCAGGAACTTCAAGAATAGGACAATTAATCTTTTTTAAAATCAAATTCATAGTACCCTTAGATGATAAACCTAGGAAATTATATCCTTTTTTTATAAATGTCCCAATAGTGGAATTAATATCTAGAGTTTCACCTCCTCGGGATATTGGAATAACAATTGAATTTTTTGGTGTTGTACTTTCCAAACATAAATTTAACTCTACTGCTCGAGAGCTAGTTATAGGATATATTTTTTTCTTGGATAAATGCTTTAATGCCAATAATGTTTGAATTGATCCTCCTGTACCTAAAATGATAATATTTTGAATATTGTCGATATTAAGAGAATCAAGTACTGATTTAATCTTATCCAAGTTAATAAAAGTTTTTGTATCTACGAAAAAAGGAGAATCCCAATTCTCTTTTCTTTCAGCAATACTATTGATTATTTCCTCTATTTGTGCATTATTAAGTTTTGGATAATACTCTAATTCAATATCTTTACCCATTTTTTAATCACGTTAATTTACTAATCAAATTTTATCTTTGAATATTAAAATTCTTTTCTTCTTTTAATATATTATCTATTTTTTAAGTTTTGGATAATTAAAAATTGAAAAATTAGAAGTCTATTTTATTTAAAATATCTTTCCTCGTATTTATACCATAATTAATTTCATATATTTAAATTACACTAAATTTTAAACTATAAGTGATATTTTATGGCAAAAGCTAGTGAAATAAAAAATGAGAGTAATGGTGGCATTGGCGAAGCTTATTATTGTATAGAATGTAAAAGAAATCATACTAAAGGAAAAATTTATAAAGAACATCTTCAATTTGCAAAAATAGAAAACGATGGAGAAGAAATTACTGAAGATGATGAATTAGAATTGAATGAAGATGATTACAGCGAACAAGAAGAAATAGATTTGGCAGAAGAAATAGAAGATACAGATTTAGAAGAGGATATAGAATTTGAGGAA
>JAEOSD010000179.1 GCA_016840545.1 Promethearchaeota archaeon | reverse complement strand
AATCCTTTTGTTGTTTCAAAGATTCCTCTACCCTCTTCTATTGCATTAACGATTGTGGAATAATTATCATCTATAAGTATCATATCAGAAGCCTCTTGAGTAACTTCGGTTCCTTTGAGGCCCATAGCAACGCCTACATGGGCACCTTTCACTGCAGGGGCATCATTAACTCCATCTCCTGTCATTGAGACTACTAAATCCAATTCTTTTAATCTTCTTAAAATCCTTAATTTATGCACCGAAGAAACTCGCGCAAAAATATCTACTGTTTTCACTTTCTCTTGGAGTATAGCATCACTCATATCTTCTAATTCTGTCCCAGTTATCGCTTCAAGAGAGTCTGTCAAACCTATTTCTTGAGCAATTGCTATTGCCGTAATTTTATGATCTCCAGTAATCATAATAGTTCTTATTCCTGCCATCCTTGCTTCCTCTATTGAGTCTTTAACTTCATCTCTTGCAGGATCAATGATACCTACTAAACCAATATATGTGAAATCTTTTTCAACGTTTTCAAGATTATAACCTGGTTCTAATTCTTTATATGCAACTGCCAAAACTCTCAAGGCATTTTTAGCAAATTCTTCATTTTTGTTCATGATCTTGTTTCTGGAGTGCTCTATGGAAACCTTTTGACCATTCAATAAAACATGAGAAGCATTTCGCATTAATACATCTGGAGCACCCTTAATTAAAGCATAAACTTTTCCATCGCTCTTACCCACTACAGTCATCATTTTTCTATCAGAATCAAAGGGAATCTCATCTAATTTTCCAAATGGTTCATTAAACCCAGCTTTTAATGCTAGAACTTTCATTGATATCTCTGTTGGATCTCCAACAACATCCATATCGCCTGTATCTTTATTAGCAAGGTGGATGTTAGAATTATTGCAATGAAGGCATACTTGTAGAAATACTTTAAGATCTCCTTCAATTTCTACGACTTTTCCATCTTTTAAGATATCACCGTTGATATTGTATCCAACACCTTCCACATCTAGCACTTTATCATCAAAATAAATCTTTACTACAGTCATTTCGTTCTTAGTTAGCGTTCCAGTTTTATCTGAACAAATGACGTTTACACGACCAAGAGTTTCCACGGCAGTTAACTTACGCACGAGGGCATTCCTATCTGCCATCTTTCTCATTCCAATACTCATTACTACTGTAATTACAACAATAAGACCTTCAGGAACAGCGGATACCGCTAGACTTATTGAAATTTCAAAAGCCTCAACAATTTCATTAATTTCATTTGGTCCAAAAGCAAACCCTTCTGTAACTAAGATAATTATTAGTTCGGTTAAAAAAACTAAAGCACAGATAACTAGTATTACTACTCCTAACAGTTTTCCAAATCTATTTACTTCTTTTTGAAAGGGACTAAGCTCAATTTTTTCTTCCTGCAGGCTTTCTGCAATTTTTCCAATCTCAGTGTTCATTCCAGTTCCAATAACTATACCCTCACCATTACCTCTTGTAATTATAGTATTCATGTATCCTAGATTGGTTCTATCTGCTAGAATCATTTTTTCATCTACAGGTTCTAGATGTTTTTTGACAGGTTTTGATTCACCCGTTAATATTGCTTCGTCTACGTCTAGCGAAAATTCTTTATATAATCTAATATCGGCTGGAAATTTATCTCCTTCCTCTATTAACACAATATCACCGGGAACTAAATCTTCTACATCTATCTCTATAACCTTGCCTTCCCTACGCACTTTAGCATAATGTGGTGCTAATTTCTTTAAACTCTCAAGAGATTTTTCGGCTTGATATTCCTGATAGAATCCCAATATGGCATTAACAATTAAAATTGCCGCAATTACTATTGCATCAGTATACTCCGAAGGCCAAGCTTCAGACTTAGTTGATTCATAAATTCCTATAGCTATTGATATTATAATCGCAAAAATTAGTAGATATATTAAGAAATCTTTGAATTGGCTGATAAAAATTTGCCAAGCCGTTTTTCCTTTTTCTTTAATCAGCTCATTTTTACCATATTTTTCGAGCCTAATTTTAATCTGAGCTTCAGTTAAACCTGTTTCAGTTGATGTTTCTAGTAATTTTTCAACTTTATCCGAAGTTATTGCATGAGCATTAAGATTTTTTATATCCATCATAATAACTTCAATTTTGATTTAGATTTATTTGAACAGAAAAATAATAGTTTATAATGCAATTATTATCAAAATATTTTAGTTTTTGTATTTATAAATTATAAAATAGGATACCTAAAAAAAACCATTCTGGTGATATATATTTAAATTAATATTTTCAGATAAAGCATTAGACTATATCCATGAACAAAACCAACTTTACAGGGAAAAAAATCCAGAAAAATTAGTCGTAGTATTATTTTATTATTCGAATGAATCGTGATTGATGAGTTTCTGTGGAAACGTTGTTGAGTTAGTTGAGAAATATAAAGTTTATAAGGATAATGATTTCATTGAATGGCAAAACACAAATATTAATAAGAATTTAAATAAAGATCTTGAAATTGAAGTGTACATTGAAAAAAAAATAATATTAGAATTAGAAGACAAACCTTTAGTAATTATAGATGCTTCTCTTGGAGAAGTTAACGGAAAAAAAGTAGGGATTTTGTTCATGAAAAAAGATTCCAATGTATATGGCTAATAAAATGTACTTATCTTGAAAATTTTAGAAGATATAGTGATTAACGGTAGCAACCGTGCCATATAGATTTATACAATATATTTTAAGTTCGCAAATAAATTTATTAATTTATACTCTATTATCTGATAAATTCATTATGTAATAGATACTAATTTTATCTCTAAATAAAAAGTAAATTTAATGAAAATGAGACCTTCAAGAGTTTTTAGATGGATTGTTAGAATATTTTTGGGGTTACTCACTTTATCTATGACAGTAGTATCAATTTTGGGAGCTCTATCTGCTGTGATGATCCTTGGGAATGTTAATGAAAATATTAAGATTCCGGCGGGTCCAGCAAGTGCTAATTTTGACATTACAAATCCAAGTAGTATGAATATTACTATTCCATTTAATATTACTAACCCTGGATATTTTGATTTAACAAATCTAATAATTGACATTAAAATTTCTATGATTTTTGGGAATGCTTCTACCCTCACCAACGAAACTACTAATATAGTTATTTTTGATAAAGCTCAAACTTTTCCAAATATTATAAGAGGTCAAACTTATTCAGGTGCATTTTTTGGAAATAGTTCAGACTTTATAGAAGCTAATTTTCCAAATGCTACTACTGAAATTGATTGGTTCAGAACGCCTGTTTTAGAATTTCATGGAAATTTTACGATTAGCGCTTACTATTCTCTAGATTTAATTGCTTTTACTTTTGGAATAAATAATGTTACACTAGGAACATTCCCATAATAAGGAGGAGTTTAAAATGGGAGCAGGAAAGAATCTGATCAAGGGTATTATTTTTATGGGTATTTATATAGTAATTACAATGGTCATACCATATTTTACATTTACTTGGATTAAAGATTTGAGCGATTTAGGCATTCCAATAATACTTGAACAGCAAGAGTATGAATCCATTATTTTTTGGATATCTGCTTTTGGATTATTAATTAGCTCGTTGGCATTTTTCTCCTATTCTTCCCCCAAACAATCAATACGTAAGGGATTATTTGCATTACTTCAGATACTTGTTAATAGTCTGTATATATGGAGTTACAAGTTTTCTGGAGCAGCTGATCTATTGTTCCAATTTGATGCTTCCCAATACATTACTGGATACCTTTTCTTAAATTTCCAAAATATGATTATGGTATACCTCGGTATATACTTTCTTACTATTGTTTTGAAAGGCTATGATTTAGTTGACTTTATTATTAATAGAGAAAAAATCCGTGAAAAAAGATATGGAATAAGCGGAGGCTATGAGAAGAAATGATATTTCAAACGGTTGATTTTTTACAAGTATTGGCCGAAATAATAGGAGCAATTCTGAATTTTTTAAAACCAATTGTAAGTCCAATTGGATCTTGGATGATTAATTGGATAGAAGCTGTACTGAGAATTTTTCCAAAAAATGATTTAGCATTATACATAATATTATTCGTGATAATAATCATAATTGGCGCAATTACTAATATATTATGGCCTGGAGATAAACCACCCAGGTTTTTTGAAAAAAAATATAAATTAATTGAACTTGAGAAAGAACCTGAACATGTAGAATATAAAACACTTTTTAAAAAAAAACCCACCGAAGAATTCAAAAAATTTGGAGAGGAATTTAAAGAACCAGGAGAGGCCTATAAAAAATCAGCAGAAGAATATGAAGATTTTTAAAAAAGATAATTAAAATTTAAATTATTTTCTAATTTTTTGTACTAAATCTGCCACTCTTTTTCCTAAATTTTTGGCTATTGTACCTGCAAGTTCATCGATTTCATCTTTCCCGATAAATTCTTTTAAATTAAATTTTTGTAAGCTTGTTATAGGGATGTTTCCTTCAATTACAGGAGATCCGAGATTGTTTGCTACTACTATCATTCCATGGATAAGCGCAAAATTTATTAGATCTGAAATAACTCCTTCTCCTCCATTCCTTAGACCGGTAGATGCTAAAGGAGCAAAAATTACATCTTTTAATAAATACTTTTTCATTTTCCATGGCCTTGATCGGTCAATTAACGCTTTTATTTGAGAACTAACAGATCCAAAATAATTAGGCGCAGCAATTAATATCGCAGATGATCCTAAAATTTTTTCTTCTAACTTGTTCATATCATCATTTTCAGTAAGGGGACAATCATTAGGCGGTCTTAAACATTGATCACATCCATTGCAAGGTGTAATATTGTAATCAGAAATTTGAATTTTTTCTATTTCATAATCGCTAGAAATTGATTTTATTCCCTCTATAGCTTGATCAATCAAAAAATTACAGCTCCTATTTTTACGTGGCGATCCTACAATAAGGCTAATTTTTGTCAATTTTTTTCTTCTCTT
>JAEOSD010000178.1 GCA_016840545.1 Promethearchaeota archaeon | reverse complement strand
TTTCTATTATCAAATATAAAATAATTAAATCCAGAGTTTTTTAAGTCAAGAATAAATGTTTCAAAGTCTTTTAAAACAATTCCTTTATCTAGCGATTGATAAAAAGTAATAATTTTTTGGTCTTCATCATTAAAATTTATAAAATTTAAGATAGTTCCAGTTTCATCGATGGCGAATATTGCTATTAAAGTATCTATTATAAAGCATTTCATTTTTATTATATTCTTCTACAGTAAATTTTCTTAAATAATAATAATAATATTTCCTTAAGTTATAATAGTAATGCTTGAAATTAATATTTCTGGTTTGAAATTAAAATCTCCTATTATTCTGGCGTCTGGTGTTTTAGGTGTTTCATGTTCTACCATGAAAAGAGTAATTAACTCTGGTGCTGGAGCGGTAACTACTAAATCAATTGGTCCAAAACCTAGAATAGGTTATAAAAATCCTTCTATTATTGAAGTTTACCCTGGGACATTTTTAAATAGTGTTGGTTTAGGAAATCCTGGAATTGATGATTTTGTTTCTGAAATTAAAGAAATTAAAAATTATAATTTCCCTTTAATAGTGAGTGTATTTGGAGATAATATTGACTCTTATTTAGAAGTTGCTTTAAAAGCAGAAAACGCTGGAGCTGATGCATTAGAAATAAATATCTCTTGCCCACACGCAGAAATCTCTTGTATAGGAATCAATAAAGACTTAACTCATTCAGTTATTACTGAGTTGAAAAAGAGAATCAAAGTACCTATATTCGTTAAATTAAATCCAAACGTGACGGATATTTGTGAAATAGCTTTAGCATCTGAAAAGGCTGGAGCTGATGCTGTAGTTGCTATTAACACTTTAGAAGCTATGATTATTGATGTTAATGTTAAAAGACCCGTATTATCACATGGAAGTGGAGGGCTTTCTGGAAGAGCAATTCATCCAGTTGCCGTAAAAAAAGTGTATGATCTCTATAAAGTGCTAAAAATTCCGATTATAGGATGTGGAGGGATATATGATTGGAAAGATGTTGTTGAGTTCTTCTTGGCTGGGGCATCTGCTGTTCAAATTGGAACGGCATTATACCAGGGTTTTGATATAATCTCAAAAATGAATTATAATCTCATTAATTACTTAGAAGAAAAAGATTATCATTCAATATCAGACATAAGAGGTTTGGCTCATCAATATAAAGTTCAGGAGGTACCTGATTTTGACTGAAAACACAATCCAAACAGTTAGAGTTAAAAAAGTAATAAATGAATGTGAAGGTATTAAAACCATCCAATTTAATTTGAAAGAGATCAATTCTTTTAATTATAATCCTCCTAAAGCCGGACAATTCGTAATGGTCTGGGTTCCTGGCGTTGATGAGGTTCCAATGTCTCTATCTGGTTGTGATGATGATGGAAATTGGACAATAACGGTTAAAAGTGTAGGAGAATGCACAAAAGCAATTCATAATTTAAACATAGGAGATTTCATAGGAGTGAGAGGCCCGTTAGGCAACTCTTTCGAATTTCCAAAAGATCAATCAAAAGTCTCAATTTTAATTGGTGGAGGATTTGGAATTGCTCCCTTAAAATATCTTGCTTCTGATTTAAGTAAAAGAAAATTTAAAACAATTATTATTGAAGGAGCAAAAATTGGAGAAGAACTGCTTTTTATTAATGATTTTAAGACTTCAGATAATGAATATTCAGAAATATTTTTTTGTACTAATGATGGAAGTTATGGAGTAAAAGGTATGGCTTCTGATACATTGGAAAATTTAATTAAAAACTATACAAAATCCGATTTGTCTAATTTAATTATATATTCCTGCGGGCCTGAAGAGATGCTCTATAGCATATTTCAGATTTGTGAGAAATATAATATTAAATTACAAGTTAGTTTAGAAAGGATTATGAGATGCGGCTGTGGTTTATGTGGATTATGTGCTATGGATCCACTAGGATTATTGGTATGTAAAGATGGACCAGTTTTTAGTTTAAAAGAATTAAAGCAATTAGAGGATTTTGGAAAACATAAAAGAGATTTTACAGGTAAAAAAGTTCCTTTAGATTAAATTCCTTTTTATTCTTCCTCTCGCAAATTAATAAGTGTAGATCTGACTATATCAATTGTTTTAAAATATTCGGAAAATAATTGATCGTTGCTAATTGTCTCATCTAATGAAAGGGAAATGACAAATTCTGAACCACATCCTACAATAAGAAGTTTACCCTCCTTCCCATCAATTAATAATAGATTTAAATCTCCTTTTCTAGTCTCCTTACAAGCTCGTTCCCCAAGAGATATAAAGGCGGAAGTCATAGCCGCATACTTCATTTCATCCTTTGGATCAACAGTTTTTGGAAGAATACTATCAATAGGTATACCTTCAGTAGTAATTAGGTTCACTGCTTTTACACCTTTGATATTCATCAGTAATTTTAAAGCAAATATAGCATTCATCGACTTATCAGCAATTTTATAAATTTTGTACCTATCTATAAAATCCCCTGTTTCTGCGACTAATCTTTTCTCTTTTAATCGGTTAATAGTAGTTCTTATAGTTGCCTCGTCTTTTTTTAAGATCTCACTTATTTGAGAAATTGTGAGGGCTTTTATTTTTAATTCTTTTATTATTTTCTGTCCTAATGTCATTGGCAAATAAAATCACTTCTCTGTTAAATTTTTTTAATAAATAATATTATGTTCATTGTTATACCTAGTAGAATAAGTTATATATAAATCCTTCTATAGTTATATATATGATCCAGTGTTATGTATATAACAAATATTCTATTATATATTATCACAAAATATTAACTTCATGCCAAAATATATTATTTGAGACATAAAAAAATTCTATGAAATTTCAAATCTTTTTTAGAGTATAATATAATGGTTCCTGTTGAAGTTAATAATACAAATATTATCGAAAAAATTTCTCGTGATGTTATAAATTATTTAATTAGTAATCCAGGAACTTCACGTCAAAAAATTACAAATATTAAGGGTAGAATTGGAAAAAAATACAAACTTAATAGGGTTATTAAGAATGCTACTGTTCTAAATTTTGCTTCTCCTGAAGAAAAGAAAATCATTATTCAAATTTTAAAAAGAAGAACAACAAGAACAATTTCAGGAGTATCTGTAATTGCAATTATGACTAAACCACTTCCGTGTCCCGGTACATGTATTTATTGCCCCGGTCAAGATTCACAACCTAATCAAAAAGTTGCTCAATCATATACAGGTCAAGAACCCGCAGCAATGAGATCTATTCATAATAATTATGATCCATTTAAGCAAGTTCAAAGTAGAATTCAAGATTTAGAAGCAATTGGTCATGCTGTTGACAAAATTGAATTAATCATTATGGGAGGAACTTTTTTATCTACAAATTTAAATTATCAAAAACAGTTTATCAAGGGTGCATATGAAGGAATAATTAATAGAAGTACCAAGACTTTAAACCAAGCAAAAAGATTAGCGGAAAAATCTAAAAGGAGATTAATAGGCTTAACAATTGAAACAAGACCTGATTATTGTAAAGAAGAACAAGTGGATATGATGCTGAATTTTGGGGCTACGAGAGTTGAAATTGGAGTACAAACAGTCTTTAATGAAATATATGAATTAGTAAATAGAGGTCACACAATTAAAGACACCACTGAAGCGATTAGAATAGCTAAAGATGCAGGTTTAAAAGTCAATGCTCATATAATGCCTAATTTACCTGGTTCTAATTATTTGAATGATATTCAAACCTTCGATATTTTATTTTCTAATCCAGATTTTCGACCTGATATGCTAAAAATTTATCCTTGTTTAGTTATAAAAGGTACTGAATTATATAATTGGTGGAAAAATGGAAATTATACTCCGTATTCAGATGAAAAATTAATTGATTTGATAGCTAATGTCAAAGAGAAACTACCTCCTTATGTCCGAATTCAAAGAATTATGAGAGATATACCTGCACGTTTAATAGAAGCAGGCTGTAAAAAAAGCAACTTAAGACAATTAGTACAAGAAAGATTAGTAGAACTCAATTATAAATGTAACTGTATTAGATGTCGAGAATTTGGCATTTCTAAGGGAATAGACGCTCTTGATAATAATTCTCTTGAGAATGTTTTATTAACTAGATTTGATTATGAAGCCTCTCAAGGTAAAGAAATCTTTTTATCTTATGAAAATAAAGAAGAAAACTATCTAGTAGGATATTTAAGACTAAGAAAATCTTCGAGATTTGCCCACAGACCGGAACTAAATGATGGAAAAACAATGATAGTCAGAGAAATTAAAGTTGTTGGTGAATTAGTCCCGAAGGATTTAAAACCAAACCGTTATGCTCAAATTCAGCATCGTGGATTTGGAAAATTATTAATGCAAAATGCTGAAAGAATTTCCTCTCAAGAATTTAAAGCTAAAAAATTGGCAGTTATAAGCGGAATTGGAGCAAGAGATTGGTTTTATAATTTAGGATATAAATTAGACGGTCCTTATGTTTCAAAAACTCTAAAATGATTACTTTTAATTTAAATTACTTTATCACTATAGATTAATGATAATGTTGCATGAAAGAATTTCTTGATTTCGCCCTTTTCCCTAGTTATTTTAGTTAAGCCTTACTGGCAGGAGTCTCCGATCTAAAAAGATTTTTACCCAATTTTCGACTAAGTTTTATTACTTCAACTTCATATATAAATTATTATGATATATAAAAAGTTTAAATATATCATTTAATTTTTCTTATTTATTAAAATTATTGACTTGAAGTATATTTTAGAAATACGTTTTAATAATAATAACGATTGGGATTGAAATTTCACTTAAATTCTAAGGATATTTTTTATAATCTAATATTTTTCAATATTTAGATTTAATAACTTAAATAAAACAATCTTTAATAAAATGATTAAAATGTATTTCCAAATATAAAAATAAATCAAATTTGTTAATATATATTTAAAACTGATATTTCTTTTAATAATTTTATATATAATAAGAATATACTAAAAGATTGTCATGACATCAAA